>CAZVZT010000024.1:0-11783 GCA_964631515.1 uncultured Nitrospinaceae bacterium | reverse complement strand
CAATGGGTCGTGCCGTAAGATCCGGATTTTCTTTCATGAATGTTTCTGCCTTACGTTCAGCCTCGGTGGAAAAGGTCAACGGAAACTCCCGCTTGGGTTGAAAACCGTTTCCCAGGACCGAGAGTTGTGACAGGTAAAGGTCAACGACGTGTCCGCCGGGGGCGACGTATTCGCTTTGCCGGTTGTTGAACCAGGTGTTTATTTTTTCCCGACAGTTGTTGCGGTGGAATACGGCGCGGTTGGGCGCGCCGGTTAAGCGGGCGAGGATTCCCGTTTTTATTAATCCCTGTAGATCGAAGGTCCAGTCGAAGTTGCGTTTCTTTAGGAGTCGACGGGTTGCCGAGATTTCGCGCAGAGTTTTACCGTTCCAGTGTTTACGCCAGTGTTTGAGATGCACGGGGATGACTTCGTCGAGGTCCGGGTTGCCGTTGAGCAGTTCGCGGTAGCGTTCTTCCACCATCCACGCGATGTAGGCGTCGGGATGGCCGGCCCTGAGAGTGCGAAGAAACGGCAGGGCGTACACTATATCGCCGAGTGAGCTGAGTTTAATGATCAGAAATTTTCGTTTCGGTGTGCTCACGATCAATTCAAGAGGAAGGCCGGGTTTCTAGAAAACCTAGCATCTTGGAATAAAGGTATTTGTATCCCAAGTAGCCAATCAAGATACCACATAGCGCCCCGCCCAGGACGTCCGAGGGGTAATGTACGCCAAGGTACACCCTGGAGTATCCTATCAGAATAGCCAGCGTGTATAGAGCGTAGGCGGCCCTTTTATAGGACAGGCCGATCAGAGTGGCGGCAGTGAATGAGTTGATCGCGTGGTTCGAGGGAAAGGAGAAGCTGTTGGAACAATTGGCGATTTCCCTCAAGCCGGAAAGAACGTGGCACGGTCGGTCGCGCGCGACCAGTTCTTTGGTCATAGCGCCCAGGAAATCGGAGAGCCCGACGGCAAGGCCTGTCGCAAGAAGGAGGGCGAATCCCCGCATTCGCTTGAACCAGAGAAGGAGCACCACGCCAACACCCCCAATTTCATAAAAATTCTGCTTAATGGAGATGAACTGCATGAATTCTAGGAAGCTTCGGGATTGAAAATGCGTATGGATCCAGTAGAATAGCGCAACGTCCAGGTCAGAAAAAATAGCTTGATCCTCTTGAAAAATGGAGTGATGGCTCTCTTTAGACCCAAATTTTAGGGGGTTCGGGGCAGGGAGTCAAACCATTTATGGCGGCCTGATTTGTGGCGCACTGCAGGCCCTTTTTGCAACGCGACCTATGAGAGAGCGACACGACAACGCCTTGATTCTTTTTGCCCGCGATCCTGTGGTGGGACAGGTGAAGACCCGCCTCAACCCGTTTCTCGATCCGCAAACCATTTATGATCTGTACCTGTGTTTTCTTGCAGACAGCATCGATACCCTGTGCCTGGTGGACTCGGTCGACCGG
Organism: uncultured Nitrospinaceae bacterium; assembly: GCA_964631515.1. Classification (GTDB taxonomy): domain Bacteria; phylum Nitrospinota; class Nitrospinia; order Nitrospinales; family VA-1; genus CAJWLY01. The sequence continues at coordinate 10,340 of CAZVZT010000024.1, read as the reverse complement.
TTCGTCGGCATTAAGCCCTCGAACCTTTCGGGGTATTTCGATCGGCTGGATCCATCCCGTGCCATTTCCGTTTTTGTGCAGGAGGGTAAGGACCTTGGGGAACGTATGCAGAATGCGTTTGCATCCCGTTTTGCCGAAGGATACGGTAAGGTGGTCATCATCGGGTCCGACAGCCCGAGCCTGCCCACGAGATACATCCATCAGGCGTTTGCCTCGGACCGGGATGTGGTCCTGGGACCCAGTGTGGACGGGGGGTATTATTTGATCGGGATGTGCGGGGGCGTGGTGGACTTGTTTGAAGGTGTCGCCTGGGGTGGGGACACGGTGCTCGAACAAACCCGTGAGCGGCTGGAGCGAAGGGGGGCATCTCTGGAGCTTCTGCCTGCGTGGTACGATGTGGACCGGCCCGAGGATTTAAAATTTTTAAAAACGCACCTTGAGTTAATGGCTGCCGCAGGTCACGGCGAGGGGAAGTCGACCCGGGAGTTCTTGGGACAAATATCTTTGTGATCCCTTCCAAAAAATGGAAACCCAGACTGTGAAAATTATCAAATATTCCGACGCGGATTTTAAATCGGCTCTGGAAAAGATCGTTCACCGGTCCAATACCGATCTGGCATGTCACGACGATACCGTTCGCGAAATTCTGAACGGGATCCGGCGCGAGGGAGATTCGGCGCTGCTGGAATACACCCGACGGTTCGACCGTTACGATCTCACCCCGGATCGCTTGAAAGTAACGTGCGAGGAAATCAGCGAGGCCTACGGCAAGGTTAACGAGGTGGAAATCGAGGCCCTGAAACAGGCGGCGGGGAACATCCGCAAATACCACGAGCGTCAGGTCCAGAAGTCCTGGGAGTACGAAGAGGAGGGCGTGACGCTGGGTCAGGTCATTCGTCCGCTGGAGACGGTGGGAATCTACGTTCCGGGCGGCAAGGCCTCCTATCCTTCGTCTGTATTGATGAATGCTGTGCCCGCGAAGGTCGCGGGGGTAGAGACGGTGGTGATGTGCAGCCCAGCCCCAGATGGTCACTGGAGCCCGCACGCGCTTGTCGCCGCCGACCTCGCCGGGGTGAGCTCGATCTACAAGGTGGGTGGAGCTCAGGCGGTGGGGGCGATGGCTTACGGGACGCGGACCATTCCAAAAGTGGACAAGATTGTGGGGCCGGGAAATATTTATGTGGCGCTGGCGAAGCGGCTCGTGTTCGGGGTCGTCGATATCGACATGATTGCCGGGCCCAGCGAAATTCTGATCGTAGCCGACGACAGTGCGCGCGCCGATTTTATTGCCGCCGACCTGCTGTCTCAGGCTGAACACGACGAGGAGGCGGTGCCTGTTCTGGTTACTCCGTCCGAGTCGCTGGCCCACGCGGTGGTGGAAGAACTGGAGAAGCAGACCGGCCAGTTAAAAAGGCAGTCGATCATCAAAGAATCCCTGGCTAGGCAGTGCAGGTTATTCGTTTCTGCGTCTTTGGACGAGGCCATCGACATAGCCAACCGCATTGCACCCGAGCACCTGGAATTGGCTGTGGATGACCCGAGGGCCTCTGCCGAACATATTAAAAACGCGGGGGCTATTTTTCTTGGGCACTATACTCCCGAGGCTATTGGGGATTACTTTGCCGGACCCAACCATGTCCTGCCCACCAGCGGGACGGCCCGGTTTTCGTCACCGCTTGGAGTTTATGACTTCATTAAACGAACCAGTCTTATTTCGTATACCCCGGCGGCATTGAAGAAGGCCGGTCCTCCGGTGGGAGTTTTGGCCGAGATGGAGCATCTGGACGCCCATGCCAATGCGGTGAATTTGAGGGTTCGCGAAGTGCCGGATGAGGGGGCCTAAACGAGCGGGATTTTCGGGGGAAATAGACTCCGATTTGTCTTGACAAGGAAAGTTGGCCCATGTTAAATAACTGCGATCATTTGGGGTCGTGTGCCTAAATGAGGCCGGGACCCGAAGGGGGCTTGGAAGAGCTTAAAAACAAGTGACTTACAAGATCACGAATTCGCCTTGATGGTTCTGTATTGTGGAGCTATGGGGAGTTTTAGTTTTTGAAGCGGTTCGCGCCCGTGGGAAGAAATGTTTTTTTGTGGCAGGATTTTTCCCTAGAGTGACGACAGAGATTTTAAACGTAGATAACGTTCCTTAAATATACAGTGGCATACAGTTGAAGTTATTCGTATTGAACATATCCAGATCAATTATTCATACCTAAGAGTATCCCATGAGAAGGTCCACAAAGGAGGACAAAGCCATGTTGGGGAAAGAGATTAGGAGTTTTAAGATTCTGCCCATCGCGCTGGTTCTGGCATTTGCGATGTATCTGGTGCCCGGTCTAGTAAGTGATGCCTTGGCAAAGGAAGCTTTTGCGGAACAGGTTTTCGCGGAGCAGGCTTTTGCAAAGGAGGTTCTGGCTGATGAGGGTGACGCTGAGGGTGAGGGCGAGCCTGAAATCGAGTGGAGTCAGGACGTTTTCTACAAAGATTTTGAAGGCAACCCGCTTAAAGGTCCGGTCAGCGGAGCGCCCGCCCCAGAGTTGGGCGAGAACGATTACAACAACTATGAATTTGCGCCGAGCCGGATGATTCTTTGGATCGCGAATCAGCAGCACCTGTACTTCGGTAGTTTCGTTCTAGCGGTTCCGATCTTCTGTATGCTTATCGAGTTCGTCGGTATCCGGTCCCGCGAAAGCGACCCGGTCATGTCGGAGAAATACGACAAGCTGTCTCACGATCTCATGAAGGTCAGCCTGACCGCTTACTCCTGGACCGCTATTCTCGGCGGTATCCTGCTCTTTACGTTCATCACTCTATTCCCTGGTTTCTTCAAATACATGGCAACGATTTTCCGTCCGGTCATGCACGTTTATGCGTTGATGTTTCTGGCGGAGAGTGGTGTTCTTTATGTTTACTACTACGGCTGGGACAAGATGAATGACGGTGGGTTCCTGAAATGGGTTCACTGTAGCATCTCCGTTCTGCTCAACTTGATCGGTACGGTTCTGATGTACCTCGCCAACTCCTGGGCCACCTTCATGCAGGCTCCTGGCGGGATCGACGAGCAGGGCCGGTTCCTCGGCAATATCTGGCACGTCATCCATTCCACCCTGTGGAACCCGGTTGGTGTGCATCGAATCCTTGGCAACATCGTGTTCGGCGGCGGTATCGTTGGCGCGTACGCCGCGTACCATTACCTGACGGCGAAGGATGAGGAAACAAGGGCTCATTATGACTGGGTCTGTTACGTCGCCATGTTTATTTGTATTTTCGGTTTGATCCCTCTGCCCTTCGCGGGTTACTGGCTGATGAAGGAAGTCTATGCATTCCGTCAGCAGATGGGGATCACCCTGATGGGCGGCATCATGGCCTGGCTGTTCATTATTCAGGCGGTGATGATTGGTTTGCTATTCTTCGCTGCGAACTCCTACCTGCACAATGGTATGGCGCGGGTCAAGGGGTCGGAGCGGTATATGAAATATTGCAAGTACATGGTTCTGCTTTTGATCGTGTGTTTTACGATGTGGATGACCCCGCATACGATCGTGATGACTCCGGCGGAACTCAAGGAGATGGGGGGTGCACAGCACCCGATTGTCGGCCACTTCGGTGTTATGTCGGCTAAGAACACCGCGGTCAACCTGATGATCCAGTGTACAATCTTGTGCTTTCTCTTGTACCAGCGGTCGAACAAGAAGATTAAAGTGCCGTGGGCGACTACCGGCAACTGCTGGATCGCGGCGATCTTCGTCGGCGCCGCTATCAACACCATCTTCCTGGGCGTCTATGGTTACTTACTTCCCGCCAACCAGCGGGTGGGTCTCTCCGTGCCCCAGGTGTGCAGCACACTGACGACCCTGTTCGCCGGTACGGCGATCAACATCTCCATGTTCAAGGACTCGGAATCCATGGGCGACATCAAGTGGGGCACCCAGTCCAAGGTGGGCACGTACGCCATTTTTCTCCTGGCGATTTCGTTTACGTGGCTGATGGGGTTGATGGGCTATATCCGGTCCGCCGTGCGGCTCTTCTGGCACGTGACCGAGGTACTTCGTGATAACTCGGTTGATGCTTACACCCTGACCATTGGGGAGGCCGGGAAGATGCTGACCTTCAACACGTTGTTCGTCTGGGTACAGTTTGTGGTTGTTTTCTGGGTTGCCAGCCTGACCGCCAAGAAAGTAGGGAAAGCGAAAGCTCCCGACGCGGTTCCGGTACCGGCTCAGCAACAGCAATAATTACTGCTAATTTTGAGATTTTTTACAAATCTTTTTGTGAATATCTAAAGGGAAGGAGTTAGAGGAATGCTGCCAGAGCAACAGGACATTCTATGGACTTTCTTAGCGATCACGTTCACGGTCTTTTCGCTCTACGTTTTTGTCAACGTGGTGAACCACTGCCGTGAGCGGGAAGATGTCAACACCACCCTGTGGGGAGGGATTTTTGGGGCCTTTCTGGTTGTGATGTTTCTAGAAACGTCCGCCATGCTTGACATGACCCAGGGGGAGCAGTTGAGTTTTTTCTTTAGCAAGATGGCGTTGACGATTTTTCTCCTCTTGCTCACTTGGGGGATATTTTTCAAGAGCGAAAAAATTGAGAACCAGTCTCCGCCGATCATCCGCGGATTTTTCTGGTGGACAACGATCTCGGTGCTGCTGGCCGGTTACACCAACTGGCTTCCTCAGCAGCGGAGCGATCCGCCGCCCAAGGCGTCGGCGATTGTTGGTGATATCACCATGGAAGAGTATGCCGAGATGGGACGTATCATCATCTTCGGTGCTAAGCAGGTGGCCGGTCAGAAGGCCATCGGGAAAGGCCAGTGTCCCCTCTGTCATACTTTCGATGCAGGAGATAACATCGGCCGTTGCCCCAACCTCTTCGGAATCGACGAGCGTGGCGCGACGCGGGTGAAGGAGGACAAGTACATGAACGAACCCGTCAAGGTTGGGGAAGTAGAGCCCGCCACGGGTATCGTAAAAGGCGCACCTGATCAAATCCCCGAAGAGTACCGCCGGGAAGGCGCGGGTGGATATGACAGCATGAACTCTGAGGACTATATTCGCGAGTCCCTGATGTGTCCGACCTGTTACGTGGTCAAGGGATTTGGTGGCCCGGGTGATAAAAAGAGCCCGATGCCGGTCATCAGCAAACCACCGGTCAGCCTGAGTCCGATCGAGATTAATGCGGTCATCGCCTGGATGCAGTCGAGGGAAACTCCTGGAGACTTTTCCAGGGTTACCGTGCCGTTGCCTTCGGACCAGCCTGTAGAGGAGGCGTCTTCTGATGAAGAGGCACCCCTCTTTGTGACCGGGGCCGAGCCCATTGATGAGATGATCAACAAGCTGGGTTGCCCGCTGTGTCATACCATTCCGGGTATCGAGGGTGCTGTGGGCGAGCTTGGACCCAAGCTGCATGAAAAGACCAATGCCATGGACCGCATCAAGGACCCGCGTTACAAGGGCAAGGCTACAAACGTCAAGGAGTACGTGCGAGAATCGATTCTTGATCCTTCTGCGTACCTGGTTTTTAACGAAACAGCAGGCGAGCTCTACCCCGATGGCTTGATGCCCCCAGGCTTCAAGAACCAGATATCGGTGGAAGCGCTTGACAAAATAGTTGACTTTATCAGCCAAACCGAAGGCTAGGAGACAGGAGATATCGATGAACAAATCTTTACTTAGTTTGATTCTTGCAGTAGCCGGTTGGGCGGTTTTCCATTACGGCGTGTTCCCTGTCTTTACTCCTGAGGAACCCGGCTGGATTTTGAACCGCTATGTGTATTACATAATATTCGCCCTGTATCTGGTGATAGTGAACATTTCCATGAAGCTGCAGCCTGCAATGGCTCTCAGAGGGTTGTACGTGTTCATGATGGGATATTATTTTTACGACTCCATCCTAACACCTCATGTTCCCTGGACCCTGTTCATTACCTACATGATGCTGTGGGGGATCGGGACCTTCCTGTATATCAGTCAGGATCCGGTCACCTTCCGCGAGTTTAGAGCACCCATCGTCAAGACGATCGTCGGGGACTACAAAATGGCCCGGATCGTTGTGTTCACGCTCATGCCCATCCTCGTTGGCTGGGCGACCTACAACAGCCTCTATCCGAAGTTTGCAGAGCCCGTAGAGCTGAGGACGGTGCATCCGGCACCGCCTGCGACCACCAAGGTGCATGGCAAGACCTACGCTTTGGAAGAAGTCAGCAATCCTTTCCGGGTCGATGAGCAGGACAACTATAAGGACAGTTTCCCGTTTCTTGATGCGGACAAGTCGGAGTACATGAAATACGTGACCGAGGGTGGTACGGTTTTCTTCGAGAACTGCCATTATTGTCACGGTGACCAGTTGAATGGGCTGGGCATGTTTTCCCACGTATTCAACCCGACCCCGGCAAATTTTATCGATCCAGGAACAATCGCCATGCTTCAGGAATCATTCCTGTTCTGGCGTGTTGCCAAGGGCGGACCGGGGTTGCCTAACGAATCGACTCCGTGGTCCTCTGCCATGCCTCCATGGGAGGAGCACCTGACCACGGATGAGATCTGGAAAGTCATCCTGTTCGAGTACTGGTACACGGGATGGCATCCACGGACCTTCGATGAAGAGTCTGCGCAAGGATGAAGACTCTGCGGTTGAATAAAATTTTACGGTTACAAACAACCTTAACCATATTGAGAAACGGGGAATTAAGATGACCAATCCATTGAAAGCCAGAAAGAAGTTCATGCTTCTTCTGACCCTTATGGTCTCTATGGCCATGGCGGGGGGTGCCTTTGCGGAAGAAGTGACCCGGGCTCCCGATGCTATTAAGACCGATCTGCTGGAAAAAGGTAAGCAGGTCTATTTTAAACGCTGTGTGTGGTGTCATGGTGTTAAAGGTGCCGGCGATGGGCCGGCGGCAGAGCGCCTGTTCACCAGGCCGAGGAATTTTCTTTCGGGAAACTTCAAGATTCGAACCACCGACTCCGGTGAACTGCCTCTAGACGAAAGTCTCATTGAAACCGTCAAGAACGGACTCCCCGGCTCGGCAATGCCGGCATGGGGTGAGTTCCTCAAGGAAGATGAGATCGTAGCCGTGGTCAACTTCGTTAAAACCCTGGTTGAAGACCGGGATTTCAACGATGCCGAGGACGAAGAAGTCACCATCATGGAGTTTGGCACGAACCCTTGGAACACCACGGGCCCCTATCATCTAGGTATTCCGCAGGACGCCATTGATACGGGCAAGGAGATTTTCATAAAGAATAAATGTTTCGAGTGTCACGGCGGCGAAGGTCGTGGAGATGGTAACCCCACCATGAAGGATGACTGGGGATTCCCCATTGTGGCCGCCGACTGGACGCAGTGTTGGAATTGGCGCGGCAGCCGGCGCGATCCTTACAATCCTTTCAACGTCGTTCGTACGGTTTCCACGGGGTTGAACGGCACGCCGATGCCCAACTTCAAGGACAAACTCTCGATTGAAGATCGTTGGAATTTGGCAGCGTTCGTCAACTCCCTGTGCCCCAGGAAGAAAATTGATAAACTGACCAACAAGCCGATACCGGACTTCCTGATCAGTTCCGTCAATACCCCGGGAACGATCGCTGAAAAAATTGATGATCCCATGTGGCAGTCGCCCGATCACGACCCGAAGATCATCCCACGCAGTGAAGAGAAGGCGGGCAATCCAAGACGTAATTACATCGCGCTCGCCGGTCAGATCACTCGTGGAAAACGTAATTTCGATCCAAAAGCGGATGACATGTGGGTATCCTCTCGCTGGAATGAGGAGCAGGGGATTTACTACCTGGTGGAATTCCACAACCGATTCCTCTCCAAAGATCCGGAATACCCGGATGCGGTAGCCATCCAGTGGCCGGCGAAGCTTCAGGACCTGTTCGGTGCGGAGAAGCCCTACTTTATTTTCGGTGACTCCAAAAAACCGGTCGACGTCTGGAAAGCATCCTTTATGGCCAAGGACTACAACCCGGCAGGCGCACCCAAACCTGCAGGGTATCAGCTGGACCTAACGGTAGAAGAGTTGAATGCAACCGGATTCGATGAGGTGACGGCGAAGGATGAGACCACGGTTCAGGTGGTGGATTCCATCTTCCAGCAAGGTCGAGTCAAGGTTCTGTTCAAGCGGGCTCTGACGACGGAAGGCGACATGGACGTTCAGATTCCCGTTGAACAGTTCATTCCCGTGTCCTTCATGCAGTGGGCTGGTGATGACAAGGAGACGGATGAGCACATGGCTATCTCGACGTGGTACTACACCATTCTCGAGCCGGCAGTGGATGAGGGGCATATTCTTATGATGGCCGGTGTCATGGGGGGAGTATTTGTCGGTCTCCAGGGCTGGTTGGTATGGATGACCAAGCGGACCCGGCAGATGTACGCCGAGGGCAAGGTCAAGCAGGACGAATTGCCGCTCTAGGTTGATCCGAGCAAGCTAAAAAGAAGCACAACGAAAGCCCGCCGCAAGGCGGGCTTTTTTTTTGTTTATTTTCTCAGAATATCAGTTTGGATTGCGGGTGTGGGTTGAGCTTGCAGACCTCACCACACATCAGGTCTTCGGTGAGATGAACTGGTTGGCCTCAGTTGGGACGGGCTTGTCTTAGTGGAACGAGCGCAGGGGAGGGAGGTCAGGCTTCGGTCTCGACTTCTTCAAGCTCCATATCTCCCTCAATGATTTCCCGAAGAGCCAGCTCCAGAAATGTCTTGCGGGAAGTGTACTCATCTGGGTCAACATCAATGGTCGGCTGGGCGCCGCGTTCGAGTTGATGGACTCTCTGGGAAATGAGAATGCACAGGAGGTAGCGGCTTTTCACCACATCAAGCGCCTGTTGGACCAGGCCCATGGTTTCTATTGTTTCAACGGGCATGTATGTTCCTATGGTTGAGATTGGTATCGTTTACCGATGCAAACAGGTCATTATAAAGACTCCGTCACCTGCTGTCAATTAATCCTAAAGACGATTAAATTTATTGAAGCAATTTAGCCGCAACGGCAAGGACCCGGTTGACTTGGTCTTCTGAAATTTCCCGGTGCAGGACGGCGCGAAATGTCCCGGAATGAATCATCAGAATTTTAACACCCTCGGACTCCAGGCCCTCGAGAAACTGTTCCGGTGTCACCGTGGGGTGCTTGAGGGTGAAAAATATGATGTTGGTTTTTATCTGAGAAGGATTCAGCTCGGTTCCCTTGAGGGCCAAGAGGCCCTGAGCAAGTTTTTTGGTGCGGGTGTGGTCTTCACCTAGCCGGTCAACTAGATTGTTCAGGGCGACAAGCCCTGCCGCCGCAAGATGCCCCGCCTGGCGCATCCCACCCCCTACCATTTTGCGCCATTTTCGTGCCGTCTGGGCGAACTCTGCCGTTCCGCAGGCGAGCGAGCCGACTGGGGCGGAAAGTCCCTTGGAAAGGCAGAACATGACGGAATCAGCGTCCCGGGTCAACTCGCTCACGTCGACACCGAGTGCGACCGCGGCGTTGAAGATACGGGCTCCATCGACATGGACCCTGAGACCATGACGCCGCGCCAGCTCGCCTGCCTGGTTCATGTACTCCGTGGTCAGAGGCGAACCCATACAGTAGTTGTGCGTGTTCTCAAGGGCGATCAGCCGGGTTGGGGGGTGATGCAGGTCGGGGGTGCGGATGGCGTTTGCTATCGCCTGTAGTCTCAGCGTGCCGTCTGGTTCGTTGGGCACGGTGCGCGGATGGATTCCGCCGAGGGCGGACATCCCACCCACCTCATTAAGGAAAATATGGCTTTGGTCGCCCAGGATCACCTCGTCCCCGCGCGCGCAGTGCGTGAGCACACTGATCAGGTTTCCCATGGTACCGCTGGGGACAAAGACCGCGGCTTCTTTTCCAACGCGTTTTGCGGCAATTTCCTCCAAACGGTTGACCGTCGGGTCTTCACCGAAAACGTCGTCCCCCACTTCTGCCTGGGCCATGGCGTCCCGCATGGTGTCGGTGGGGGTCGTTAGGGTGTCGCTTCTTAGGTCAATGAGGTTCATTGTTTTCCAGGGCGAGCGGGTTTTTTTTGTTTCTTCTCCAGCCGGGAGCGTTTAACGCGATAATACACGATCGATATTACGAATACAGGTAACACGAGTCCCCCAAGAAGGATTTCTCGGGTGCTGTCCCCGGTGAATCCCAGCTGGGTCATGGCCTGATACTCTTGCTGGATCAATAAGACAAGGAATACGGCGATGAACAACGCGTACCCGATTCGTTTCGACTCTTTCCTGTTAGGGGTTACGATCGCGAACGCGATAAAATTAAGGCCCATGAACAGAATTCCGCTCAGAAACATCAGGTAAACGATTGTATTTTGTTCCGGTGTCAGCAC
>CAZVZT010000023.1:4937-12386 GCA_964631515.1 uncultured Nitrospinaceae bacterium | reverse complement strand
TCATAAATGGATACAAACGGAAACGGACAGGCACTGGTTTTTTCCGGGCGGGCTAATATCCCTCTGTCAGAGGATATTTGCAAGTACCTGAATATAGACCTCGGCCGTACGGTGATCAAGGACTTTTCGGACGACGAAATTTATGTTCGTCTCGAAGAGAACGTCCGTGGCGGCGATGTGTTCGTCATCCAATCGACCTGCTCTCCGGGGAACACCAACCTGATGGAGCTGTTGATCATGATCGACGCTCTCAAGCGTGCCTCGGCCAAACGCGTTACGGCGGTGATCCCTTATTACGGATATGCACGTCAGGACCGAAAATGTGAGCCTAGGGTTCCGATAACGTCCAAGTTGGTGGCTGATTTACTGGTGACGGCGGGAACTGATCGGGTACTGACGGTCGACCTACATGCGGGGCAGATCCAGGGGTTTTTTAACATCCCGGTGGATCACCTTTTTGCGATGAAGGTACTGGTTCCCTACCTTCAAAGCTTAGACCTGAAGAATATGGTGGTTATTTCACCGGACGCCGGGGGTGTGGAGCGGGCAAGGGCATTTGCCAAGCGCTTAGGCGTGAGCTTGGCCATTATCGATAAACGCCGGGAATCGATGAACGAAGCCAAGGCGATGAATATTATCGGCGATGTTGCCGGCAAAGTTACCTTTATCGTCGACGATATGATCGATACAGCGGGTACCCTGGTGGAAGGAGCCGTCGCTCTGATGGAAGCCGGCGCCAAGGAAGTGCATGCGTGTTGTACGCATGCCGTACTGTCGGGGCCAGCGCTGGATCGTATTTCCAATGCAGCAATCAAATCTATTGTGGCGACAAACACTATCCCGCTTCGGGATGGGATGGAGGGTCATCCAAAAATCAAAATTCTGTCCGTGGCGCCTCTTCTAGGCGAAGCCATTTTGCGAATCAATCGCGAAACCTCGGTTAGTTCTTTATTCGATTGAGAGGGAGTAAATAATGTCTGACGCATTGAGTGTGAAAATCAGAGAAAAAACCGGTAAGTCGGCGGCTCGGGAGTTACGCAGGAACGACGAAATCCCAGCTGTCCTTTACGGATTAAAAGACAATCTTTCTTTGTCTGTCAGTTCCAAGGAGTTCACTAAGGTTTTGGCTGATAAAGGCCGGAGCGCGTTGATTGACCTCAAGGTAGAAGGAGGAAAACAACACAAGGTGATTCTAAAGGAGACCCAGACCCATCCCCTGAAAGAGCTTTGTGTGCACGTGGATTTCCTGGAAGTGGCTCTTGATAAGGCGGTTAAGGTAAGTGTTCCGGTGAATCTGGTTGGTCAATCCCCCGGGGAAAAGCTGGGTGGTATCGTTAACCATATTCTCAAAACACTAGAAGTAGAGTGCCTGCCCACCAACATTCCTCAGGTTTTCGACGTCGATATGTTAGGGGTGGAACTTGATCAAGTGGTTCATGTATCCGATATGCAACTTCCGGAAGGCGTGAAAGTATTGCAGCGCCCTGCTGAAGCCATTGTCAGCGTGCACCTCGCTAAGGCAGAGGAAGAGAAGCCCGCGGAAGGTGAGGAAGAAGCGGTCGAAGGCGAGGATGCGGCGGCAGAAGAAGCAACTCCCAAGAAGGACGAATCGGCTCAGAAAGAGGGTTAATCATATCCGCTGTGTTTTTAATTATTGGTCTGGGCAACCCCGGGCCGCGTTACGAGTTGACGCGCCACAATATCGGTTATCTCGTTATCGATAACCTGGCCGAAAAATACCGAATCCCACTTACCGATCACAAGCATCAGGCCATTTTAGGGGAAGGTGAGATAGAAGGATTACCAGTCATGGTTGCTAAGCCCATGACTTATATGAATAGGAGTGGTCAGGCGGTAAAGGCACTCCTTTCCGCTTTAGAGATTTTTCCCGAACAGGTTCTCGTGGTTCACGACGAAATCGATCTGCCACTGGGTAAAATCAAAATAAAGACCAAAGGTGGCGACGCCGGTCAACGCGGGGTTCGGTCCATTACCGAACGGTTAGGGACCAATCATTTTTCCCGGGTTCGTGTTGGAATTGACCGGCCTGAAAATCAGGCCGATATTGAAGATTATGTACTGACCCCTTTCAGTGAAGAGGAAATTTCGACTCTGAACGAGGTTATTGAAGAAGCGGTGTCTAAAGTTGAGAAAACGCTTCTGGAAATGAACGAACGTTATCATCAAAAAACGGAGGAGAACGAAGAATGTTAAAGGAGTATAAGGGGGAGCTGATCTTCCTCATCATCGCAATGGCAGCCTATGTTTTTATGGCTACCTTGGACATATCGCAGAACTATTCTTACTTCAGTGTCGTGTTTGGCTTGTTTGGGTTGGTCGTTGCTTGGAAAATTTTTGAAAAAGTTGACGAGCAATCAGACGGTAACGAAAAAATGAGAGAGATCGCAGAAGCCATCCATGAAGGGGCGATGGTATTTCTGTCACGGGAATACAAAATACTTGGTTATTTCGTCGCCGGGGTTTCTGTTCTTCTCACGATTGTGATTTCTTACCAGCAGGGGTTCTGGATCGGTTTTTGGACGGCAGTGGCCTACATTTGTGGGGCCGGATGTTCCATGCTGGCCGGATTCTTCGGTATGAATGCTGCCACCACATCTGGCGTGCGCACTTCGCAGGCTGCCGCCGAAGGCGGCCAGGCCAAGGCACTCAATATTGCCTTCAATGGTGGGGCGGTCATGGGGCTCAGTGTCGCCAGCCTCGGGCTCCTAGGGGTCGGCGGACTCTTCCTGCTGTTCGGCCGCGGCGACTCGGCCAGCGTTATCAGCGGGTTTGCCATGGGCGCAAGTTCGATAGCCCTCTTTGCCCGTGTCGGGGGTGGTATCTACACGAAAACTGCCGACGTCGGTTCTGACCTTGTAGGTAAGGTCGAGGCGGGCATTCCAGAAGATGATCCGAGAAACCCGGGCGTCATCGCTGATAATGTTGGTGACTGTGTCGGCGATACTGCAGGGTTGGGTGCGGATATTTTCGAATCGTACGTCGGCTCGATGATCGCCACGATCGCTATCGGCGCTGGCATGGCGGCCATGAAATTCGAGTATATGGCGCTTCCGATCATTGTGGCCATGGTGGGTCTTATCGCGTCGATTATTGGCATTCGCGCTATGGACACTTTGGAAAACATGGATCCAGCAGCGGCACTTCGCAACTGCACCTTTGTGAGCGCAGGCGCGATGCTGTTTGTTGCATTCTTTATCATTAAGGTCATGGGTTTGCCTTCTGGCGTATTCGTAGCTTTGGCTTTCGGCTGTTTCGCCGGAATTGGGATCGGGCTCATCACCGAATATTACACGGCGGGTTCGCCGGTCGTTAAAATCGCCGAATCGAGTAAGACCGGTGTGGCTACGGTCATGATCACCGGGCTTGCAGTGGCGCTGGAAAGTTGCGCTATTCCCGTCATCATCATGGCGGTGGCCATTTACTTCGGTTCAGTTTTTGCCGGGCTCTACGGAGTCGGCTTGGCTGCAGTGGGCATGCTGGCGACGGTAGGCATCACCATGTCAGTCGACGCCTACGGCCCCATCGCCGATAACGCTGGCGGCATTTCCGAGATGGCCGGGCTGGGCGAGGACACCCGCAAGATCACCGACGGACTCGATGCGGTCGGTAACACTACCGCTGCCATCGGAAAGGGATTTGCTATCGGTTCCGCCGCGCTCACGGCGCTGGCGTTATTTTCGGCTTACACGCAGGCAGCGGGTATCGAGAGCATCGATATCACCTCGGCAAAGGTGGTCGTCGGGTTATTGATTGGGGGCGTGATTCCCTTTTTCGTTGCTTCGCTGACCATGAATTCTGTTGGCGTCGCCGCCTTCCAGATGGTAGAGGAGATTCGCCGTCAGTTCCGCGAAATTCCTGGTCTCATGGAAGGTACCGGCAAACCCGACAGTGCCCGGTGCATCGACATCAGTACCCAAGCTGCGCTTAGAGAGATGATTCTGCCCGGCGTGGTGGCCATCATCATGCCTATCTTTATAGGACTTCTTCTTGGGGCTGAGGCTCTGGGCGGAATGCTCATGGGCGCTACCCTGTCGGGCGTGTTGCTCGCACTCTTTATGTCCAACGGAGGCGGCGCTTGGGACAACGCCAAGAAATATGTCGAAGGTGGCCAGTTGGGTGGCAAAGGATCGGAGGCCCACAAGGCCACCGTTGTGGGCGATACCGTGGGCGATCCACTTAAGGATACCTCTGGACCGGCGATGAATATCCTCATCAAGCTGATGTCCATTGTTGCCTTGGTATTGGCGCCGCTGTTTATCTGATTTGGTTACTGGCTGATCACTCTTTACAGGGATGGGGAGGTTCTATTTCTCTCCATCCCTTTTTTATTTCTTATGGCGCAACGACCACTCAGATTCGGAATCCACGATTTCCTCAACGCCGGCCCCCTGCTGATTCCCCTTTCGGAAAAAGGAGCGGATGCCGGACTCAGGATGGTGATCGACGCACCTCCCGCGCTTGCAGATCGGCTCAAAGCGGGGGAACTGGACCTCGCCATGATCCCTTCGGTCGAATACCTGAGGGAGGGAGACGCCTATCGACTTATCCCCGATGTGTGCATTGCTTCGCGGGGTCCGGTAGGTACGGTTTTACTCCTCACGCAAAAACCTGTTGATAAAATTCGATCGGTTGCCGTCGATATTCGCTCGCGAACCTCGGTGGCACTCCTTGATATTCTGTTTGAATTCGGGCCGGATGTGACAATTCATTCCTTTTTGCCCGAGCCTACAGCCATGCTTGCAGAACACGATGCCGCCCTCATCATTGGTGACAGGGCGCTGACATTGCCAACCCTAATGCCCGATCTCACGATTTACGATCTTAGCGAAGAGTGGTTCAGGAAGACCGGGAAAACCTTCGTCCACGCCGTAGTGGCCGTACGCTCGGGGATTACTATCGACCGTGCTACGGTAAAATTTATACAGGAAGTCAAGCTGGAAGGTTGCGGTCGGATAGAAGAGATCGTGCGTGGACACAGGGGGTTGGAGGGGGCAAATCCGAGGGTATGCGAAGATTACCTAAAACAAAAGATTCGATACGATCTCGGCGCGGAAGAAGAGGAGGGTCTCGCCCATTTCCGTGATTTATGCTATGAGCGCGGGCTCATCCCAGGAAAGACTTCGATCCGCTTTGCTTAACGAGAGAATGTGGATGATGGTGGGTTGGCATTTTCTTTTCCAAGATTGGTGCGACTCACAACCAACCCCCATGCCATTTCCCATCCTCTCCTGACCCAATCAAAAAGTTTGTTGCCCATGTTTTCGATGAAATCAAGGTAGGCCTGGACCTCCTTGCTTCTTTGGCGCGGCGTACCCTCTTCCGGCAAACTCTCTCGGGGTGCTTCCGGGACAGGAGAGGGTGTGACGGCAATTTCCTCTTCAGGCTGAAGTTCGACAGATTCTTCTTCTTGTTCCACGAATTCTTTCCCTTCGGGTGCTGCCGTTTCTTCCCCGCCTTCCTCTTCCGCTGTTATGCCATCTATAGGTTGCGCGGTGTCCTGGGGTCCCTCGGGCGATTGCTGATCTTCCATTTGGGCCAGCTCCTCTTTAGATGTTGTCTGGTCCGTAGGGGGCGTAGCGGCAATTTCCGTTTCAGGCTGGGGCTCAACAGGTTCTTCTTCTTGCTCCACAAATTCATTTTCTTCAGGAGTTGCCGTTTCCTCCTCGCTTTCCCTTTCCGTAGTTATAATGTCGATAGGTTGTGCTGCGTCCTGAAGTTCTTCGGGGGGTTGTCGGTCTTCCACCCGGGCTAGCTCTTCTTTGAGTGACAGGATTTCCTCGCGCAGGATTTTCACTGTCTCCTCTGGATTAGTTTCGTCTTCTTTGTCTTGTTCGATTACGCTTGCTGGTGAATCTGTTTTCGTGGGTTTGGATGGAATGGAAGCGGGTGCGGGGGATTCTTTGATAACAGGAACTGATGGTTTTTTCAGCTCTGAAAGAAAAGGAATACTGACTCCTATTTCCTGAGCATAATAATAACCGGCCCCTCCGGTGATCAGGAGAAATAGGATGAGTAATAACTTCCGACCGCCGGCCGATTTTTTTTCTGTTACGAGTTCCTCGCTTTTCTCCTGAGCTTCCTTTCTAGGAAGGTCTGTCGCTTCAGGCGCTGGTTTGGTGTCTTCGAGGGGTGGGTCCTCTGGAGTGTCGCTGGGATCGGATTCGGGCAATGCGTTGTCTTTTTTCATAACCGGCGCGGCAGCCCTCTTTGTTCCGCCGAGGTTTCTGGTTCAGTAGATGATTTTGTTGAGGGAATACTCTACGATATCCTCGACCCCGGCGCGTTTCAGATCAGGCGCGATTTCCCGGACGAGCTTCTCCTCGAGGATCACCGAAAGGTCCACCCATTTTGGATCGGTCAACTCGGCGACGGTAGGTTTCTTTCCGGGTGGTAGGATTTTCATGACGTCATTAATTTTACCTTTGGGGACGTTCATCATCAGGCCCACTTTCCCATTGGCGGCCATGGCGCTTTGAAGCATGAGCACCAGCCGATCAACCTTTTCCTTTTTCCAAGAATCGTTGTAGGCGTCCTTATTCATGACGAACTTGGTATTGGACTCCATAATTGTTTCAATAATCCTGAGGTTGTTAGCTCGGAGCGAGCTGCCGGTTTCGGTGACTTCGACGATGGCATCGACAAGCTTTGGCGGTTTTACTTCTGTTGCGCCCCAAGAAAATTCAACTTCCGCCGTAACCCCATGTTTCTTCAAGTAATCGATGGTCATGTTGACTGCTTCGGTGGCGATGCGTTTGCCTTGAAGGTCTTTAATCGATTGGATCGAGGAATCGTTGGGCACGGCCAGCACCCAGCGCACCGGACGCGCGGAGGTCTTTGAATAAACCAGGTCGGCGATTTCGACGACATCAGCTCGGTTTTCCTGGACCCAATCTTTACCCGTCAGTCCGGCGTCGAGGACCCCGTTCTCAACATACCGTGCGATTTCCTGCGCGCGGATCAGCATGCATTCGATTTCCTCGTCGTCGATGGACGGGAAATAGGATCGACTTTTGATTTTGATGTTGTATCCAGCTTTGGCGAACAGGTTGACTGTTGCCTCTTCAAGACTGCCCTTTGGAATTCCTAATTTCAATACATTGCCGCTCATGGGTTTCTTTCTGTTATGTGGGACTAAGTTAGGGTTGATTAAGGGCCCGCCAAAAATAAAACTTTCAAGCAGTACCCTTAAGACTTCTTATAGACTTTTTCCGGGTCGAAGATTTTTTTGTCAACGACTTTCACGTCGCCGTTGAGTTTCCGAAAAAAACAACTGACATATCCTTTGTGGCAGGCAGCTTTGCCCACCTGTTCAACTTTCAGAAGAACCGTGTCGTCATCACAATCGACAAAGACTTCCCTAACGTTCTGAACGTTGCCACTCTCTTCACCCTTCATCCATTGTTTGTCCCGGGATCGGCTATAAAACCA
>CAZVZT010000023.1:0-4837 GCA_964631515.1 uncultured Nitrospinaceae bacterium | reverse complement strand
AAAATGGAGTTTCCCGAGGATTTTGAGGACAAGAGCTACGGCAAGGGATCGTTGCTTGTTGCCAATCCGGTCTTGCCTGATCCAAATTTCTCACGCACCGTAGTGTTGTTGTGCAACCACGACGATCAGGGGTCGTTTGGGCTGGTTATCAACCGGGCAGCTCAACTGGAGGCGTCGGAAGTATTTTCCCACATCGGATTTTTAGATACCTACCGCGGAAAAATTTACGTAGGCGGACCCGTTTCGCCGGCGATGGTATTTTTCTTATGCCGATCGTCTCAAGAAATTCCCGAGCTGGACACTATCTGTAAAGGGGTGCACTTGGGAACTTGCCTGGATGCGCTCGAAACCGTATACCCTAGAATCGAGAATCCCGAGTGGAACATCCGTTTTTATCTAGGCTACTCTGGCTGGTCCGGAGGACAACTGGCGGGCGAGATGGAACAGCGAAGCTGGCTCATCCAGAACGCCAGGGAACAGTTTGTGTTTGGTAAAACGGAAGATCAAATCTGGCCTGGGGTGGTCCACTCACTGGGAGAGAAATACCATTACCTCACCAAGGCGCCAGTGAATCCGCAGTGGAACTAAGGTTGCACAGGTTTTTCGTTATTGATTCCATTCGGTGATGCCATGACCCGGTTATACACAGCCCCTCCCAGCGAGCAGATTTATAAAACTTATCTTTCTCCCCGGTATGATGGCCTCCCTGTAGAAAAATATTTTTCCACGCGATTCGCTTACCAGAGTGAAGAAGAATGGATCCGGATGATCCTTGATGGAAAGATTACTGTGAACGGAGAAAAGGCGGTTATCGGCCAGTTGTTGCGGGAGCAAGATTTGCTCATCACAAACATGGGTTTTCGGACCGAGCCAGCGGTGGACCGACGGCTGGACGTGGTATACGAAAACCGTTGGCTCCGCGTGTTCAACAAGGGGGCGCCGCTTCCGGTGCATCCCAGTGGACGCTATTTTCATAACTCCCTAACTGAAATTTTGCGCAAGGTTTATCCTGATGAAGTGCCACGTCCAACCCAGCGTCTAGATGGAATCACTACTGGACTCATTGTGTTCGCTCGTACGCGGGAGGCGGCTGCGTTTGTCATGGCGGAGTTTCAGGCAAACCGGGTGCAGAAGGAATACCTTGCAGTGGTAGAAGGTATTCCCAAGTCGAGACGTTTTACAGTCGAAGCACCCATTGGAAAACTTCAAGGATCGAGGCGGGCCGTCGGTGAAGGTGCCTTGCAGCCCAAATCGGCTCGGACTGATGTAGAGTGGCTAGGCACGGTTGACGGGTACTCCCTGTTGAAGGTGACTCCGCGTTCAGGGCGCACTCATCAGATTCGCGTTCATCTGGCTAGTGTTGGGCACCCTATTTATAACGACCCAGTCTATGGAACGGGAAGCGGTGCGGTTCGCGCATTTGGCTTGCATCACCGACGAATGCGGTTCCGGTGTCTCGGTACGACCCTGGAATTAACGGCGACTTGCCCCACACATTTTCAACCTTACATGAATGCCATTGGCAACGACGAACTATGAATCAGTTCAACTTGCATGCCATAACTCCTAAGGACTCTGCTCCTAAGGGATTGTTGCAGGGCGGACTGATTACTCGCGCGCGAAATCCATTCTGGCTTGCGCCTATGGCGGGGGTTACAGATGTTTGTTACCGCCAGTTGATGGACGAGATGGGAGCGGGGGTGCTGATTTCTGAACTAATTTCCGCTAAAGGGCTTCTTTACAAATCTGGGAAAACCCGCAAGATGCTCGCGATTCATCCGCGCCCCGGAACTTTGGTAGGGATTCAATTATTTGGCGAGGCGGCGGAGGATATCATCGAGGCATCGCAGTATGCGCAAGAAGCAGGCGCTGCGTTTATTGATATTAACTTGGGGTGCCCTGTAAAAAAAGTGATCAAGAAAGGGTGTGGGGCCGCCCTTATGCGCGACCCGGCTAACCTGGAAACGTACCTTACGCGAATCAAGCGCGGGATAGATCTTCCACTTACGGTCAAAATGCGTACCGGCTGGAGTCATGAGGAGTTAACTATCCATGAATGTGTGAAAGCAGCTTATAACGCAGGTTGCGAGTGGGCAGCAATTCACGGACGCACCCGTGCACAGAAGTACGAGGGGGCTGCCGACTGGGATTTGATCGCCCAGGTAAAGCAGCGGGCGGAAATTCCCATTATCGGTAACGGCGATATTCGAAGTGCAAAGCAGGCGCGGTCACTACTAGCCAAATCGGGAGTTGATGCTGTTATGATTGGGCGTGGTGCGCTGCGGAATCCATGGATTTTCCAGGAGTGCCTGGGCCATCGTGAAAATGTTCCCGGCGAACCCCATGCACTTCTGGGCCGTTACCTCGAACTGCTCAGGTCTCAATATGATTTGCATAACACGCACATCTTGCTCCGCAAGTTTGCTGCCTGGTTGGTTTTTGGCTACCCTGGCGCTGCTGCTTTCCGGGGGGTTATTTATCGCCTGCTCACGGTTGATGAATTAATGCAAAGCGCCGGCGAGTTTTTTAGCAAGGTTGCGCACTTACCCCGACCCCAGTTCGAGTATTCTGAAGTTTTTATGACGAGTGGACACGGTTAGCCTGGCAAGGCCGGGAACAAATAGGTTGGTAGCCAGATGCTTGCGAGTGGAGGAGCACCTCTAAGATCGCGTTGATCTGAGCAGTGCCTTCATCAACGTGCATCCTGTTACCCCATAAAAATGAAAAAGCAACCAGTACAATCGCAATCCCAACGCGTCAAAGATCGAGAGTTTACGTTATACGGTTGGAACACCTGTATGCGGTTTTTTGAGGTCCGTCCCAAAGACCTGCTCCGCCTGTTTTTTTCAAAGAAGCGTTCCGCTCAATTAGGATCGGCCAAAAAATGGTGCGCCGAGCATAAGCTTCCTTACCGGCAACTGGACGTAGAATCTTTAAATAAGGTTGCCGCTGGCACGCATCATGAGGGAGTGGTCATGGTGGTGCGCCCGTTGGAATTATTGCCCGTCCACCCGCTCATTCGAGGAGGACTCGGACCGCGTGGCCTAGCCGTTGCTATGGACCGGATAAGCAATACGCATAACGTGGGAGCCGTTTTGCGGTCCTGTGCTTTTTTTGGTGCGGATGGACTGATTGTGTCAGACGAAGAAGGCCAGGCCGGGTTCACCTCGTCCACTGCGCGTACTGCAGAAGGGGCAATGGAGGTGACTCCCGTTTACCGATGCTCCGACCTGTCTTCGGCGCTCCGTGACTTTAAATCCCGCAAGGTATTTATCCTGGGTACCGACCTGAGAGCGGAGGGGTCGATTTATGACACGAAGGTACACTTTCCCTGCATTATGGTTCTTGGAAACGAGAGGGAAGGCCTTTCGATGAAAATAAAAAAACGCTGCGATCAGGTTGTGCGTATTCCTGGAGTCAACCAAGTGCAGTCACTCAACGTATCCGTTGCGGCGGGGGTGATTTTGGCAGACCTGTGCCACCGTCGAAATTCCATTAAATAGAAGCTGACCCATGTTTTTCGCTAAACTGCATCCATTGCTGGTGCATTTCCCGGTAGGTCTTTTGGTGAGCGGGGCTATGTTCGAACTGTACGGGAATTTTCGCGGGGAAGAAACCGTTAGTGCTGCGGGTGCATTCAATGTAAGGTTCGGGTTTTGGTGTGCTCTTCCGGTAGTCATTGTGGGTATCCTGGGTGTCATGGCTATCGAAGTGCGGGATGAATTTAGGTCGTTTCTGGGCTGGCATATTCTCTCCGCATTCGCGACAGTCATTTTGTTTCTTGGGGTGTTACTGCTTAATCGGTTTCGAGACCGTACTTGGGGGAAAGCAACATACCACCTCTTTCTGATGATGGGATTGGGTGCTGTGCTGTCTGCTGGATTTTTTGGAGGGGAACTGGTTCATCGGTTCAACGTATCCACCCTTGCCGGAAATTAAGAGAAGGTCTAGGCATATCGTTGGTAGTCATTTAAAACACGAGCTGGTAGCCAGAATATATGCTGGTCAGCATGGCGAGTACGCAGGTAGCGTAGAAGAAAACCGCTGTACGGGAGAAGGGTCTGATGTAAGACCAACCCAGACAGAACCCAAACAGTACGGTAGCCAGAAATGAGTATCCTTGGTGTCCCAAGACTTCCATGCTGGTCCGCGAGGATACGTCGACTGAAATCATTCCTGAAAAACTGGCCATCAGGGCGGCGATGAACCCCATGCTGAGGTTAAACGAGGCCGCGCCAGTGTTATCGAATATCCCTTTTTTGTGTGCCAGAAACAAAAGCACGAGACCTCCGACTAGAAGAGCCAGAGGGAAATGGGAAATGAAGGGATGAAATGAGATCGTGCTGATCACGAAGCACGGAGGCTTTCTTCAAGCACTTGGTTTGAAAGATCAGGTTTGTTCCTGGTCTGAGGGTTTGGAATCATTGCGGATGTCGTCCATGCTTAAGTTGACGTCGACATCAACCTTGGTTGCTGCCCCAACATCCTGTTCCAGTTGGTCGATGTTAACCGATTGCTTCAACCCTTCCGCCTCGTCCATGACTTCCTTTTTGAGGTCGTCGAACGTGCTCGTAAATTCGCCCCAGCCTTTGCCGATAGCTTTGGCCAGCTTGGGCATGTTTTGCGGGCCAATTACAACCACCGCAATGGCCATGATGACCAGTAACTCAAAAAAACCGATGTCGAACATAAGACGACTCCGTGAGTTTTTTTAATTGGGAACAAAGACATTCTACCAAACTATTCCGCAAACTTCCACCGCAGAGCAAGGCCTTGCCAGAGGCCCTATTGGTGTAGTGTAAACAGGTTGTAAGTTTTGCGGTCTCTCGAATTAGGG
>CAZVZT010000022.1:6568-12528 GCA_964631515.1 uncultured Nitrospinaceae bacterium | reverse complement strand
CACCCGGAAATGTCCCGTATCATTGCTCGGCACGGTGCCGGTGTGGTGGTGATGCACATGCAGGGGGTTCCCGAAACCATGCAGGATAATCCTCAATACGGGGATGTAGTGGAAGATGTGCTGGAGTTTTTGCGTCTAAGTGTCGAGACCGCAGGATCGGCTGGGATTGCCCCGAGGAGCATTGCGGTCGATCCGGGCATCGGGTTTGGTAAAACACTGGAACACAATCTTAAATTGATTGGAAGTCTTCGTCGTTTCAAAGTTCTGGACAAACCAGTTTTGATCGGTGTTTCGCGAAAGTCGTTCATCGGCAGAATTCTGGACCTTGATGCGGAAGAGCGCTTGGAAGGGTCCCTTGCTGCCGGAGTAGCAGGAGTAATTAATGGGGCAGATATATTAAGGGTCCACGATGTAAGGGCAACGGTGCGTGCTGTGCGCATTGCCCACGCTATAAGGGAGGCTGGTGGATGATTCGATTGTTTGTCAATGTAGACCATGTGGCCACCGTTCGCGAGGCACGAAAAACAGTGGAACCCGATCCACTTGAAGCGGCACTTCTTGCAGAGAAGGCAGGTGCTTACGGGATTACCGCCCACCTGCGAGAGGACCGGCGGCATGTGCAGGACCGGGACATCGAACGATTAAAAGAGAGTTTACGCACCCCTCTTAATTTGGAAATGGCGGCAGTGGAAGAAATGATTCAGATTGCATTGAGGATTCGCCCCTACCAGGTATCGCTGGTTCCCGAAAAGCGTCAGGAGATAACCACCGAGGGTGGGCTGGACTTGCTCCTGCAGGAAAAGCACCTCATAAAAGTTGGAAAACGGCTAAAGACACAAGGTATTTTATTCAGCCTGTTTATCGATACCGAGCGCGAGCAAATTGAGGCTGCCAAGAGGGTTGGGGCCGATAGCATTGAGTTTAATACGGGACCCTATTCGGAGTGTATGTCGAAGGAAGAAGTTGAGGCCCACTTGGCCCAGCTTCGCGAAGCATCGATGCTGGCTTGTGGCAAGGGACTTCGCGTGTTTGCCGGACATGGTCTTACCAAAGAGAACGTTGTTGCAGTGGCCGCGATTCCCGAGATTGAGGAGCTTAATATCGGGCATCATATTGTTTCCCAGTCGATTTATCTCGGAGTGGACCAATGCGTTAAAAATATGCTTATTTCGATTCAGAAAGGGATTAATCTTAGACATTAGATAGTTCCACTCACCAAATCAGAGAGGCGCTGACCAAATTCTTTTTTCTTCCTTGCCGCAGCAAATAGCACACTTGGTGAAGCCCAGTGACTTGTGGGCAGCTGCTCTCATCTCCTTCTATTCGCTTATCAAAGGTTATTATTGACTTGAGTTTCCTATTTCTGCATAATCATTTTCACGAGGGACGGAGAGGAATTTTCTTCTCTGTCCCTTTGTTTGTTGTCTCCTCGTTAATTGACGGAACGATTGGGGATCGTAGGTCCCTCGACTCTTCTAGTTCTATCCTTGAAATTGCCATTGCGGCGTCTGCGCATTCTTAGAGTTCCAGTGGGATCGCTCAGCTATTATTTTTGGAGGGTTTTCCTTTAGTGTCTATTAAGGTAGCTATTAACGGCTTCGGCAGAATCGGGCGAAACGTTTTCAAATGTATTCTTCGAGATCAGGAATGCGCTTCCCTGTTTGATGTAGTCGCAATCAACGATTTGACCGATCCCAAAACGCTCGCGCATCTGTTTAGGTACGATTCTGTCCAGGGAGTGAGTACGGTTCAGGTCGAAGCGGACGAGAACGGACTTGTGGTCGATGGCAAGTCGGTCCGCATACTGGCCGAGCGTGATCCGGCGGCATTGCCCTGGAAGGAGTTAGGAGTGGATCTCGTGGTGGAGTCCACGGGGAGGTTCACCAAACGCACGGATGCGGAGAAACATCTTAAGGCCGGGGCGAAGAAGGTTATCATTTCGGCTCCAGCGACCGACCCAGACGTGACTCTTGTTTTGGGAGTAAATGGTGGTGTGTACGACGCTCAAGCACATAAGATTCTGTCTAACGCTTCTTGCACAACAAATTGTCTGGCTCCCGTTGCCAAGATTCTCCACGAAAAACTGAGAATCGAACGGGGAGTGATGACTACGATCCATTCGTATACCAACGATCAGCAGATCCTTGACCTGCCGCACAAGGACTTACGGCGGGCGCGGGCGGCTTCGGTTTCAATGATTCCGACGACAACCGGCGCCGCTAAGGCAGTTTCACTGGTCCTGCCCGAACTTAAAGGTAAGCTGGATGGAATGGCTATTCGCGTACCCACCCCAAACGTATCCATCGTTGATTTTGTCGCCGATGTAGAGAAGGAAACGTCGGTGGATGAGGTCAACACCATGTTTCAGGAAGCTGCTCGGGGATCACTGAAGGGTATCCTTCGCTATGAGGAAGCGCCTCTGGTTTCGATCGACTTCAACGGAAACGATGCCTCTTCGATCATCGATAGCCAGTCAACAAAGGTGATCGGTGGTCGGCTCGTTAAGGTGTTGGCATGGTATGACAATGAGTGGGGATACTCATCCCGGGTCCGTGACCTGTTGAAGCTAATTGTGAAGCAAGGCCTTTAAAATGATATGAGACGTTCCCTTGTCGTCGGCAACTGGAAAATGAACATGCTCATTTCCGATGCGACTGATTGGGTTGAGAGTTTACTGAGGAAACCGCCATTTCCCGAAGCGGTAGAGGTTGTTGTGGCGCCACCGTTCACGGCCCTTGCCGCGGTGGAAGACAGGGCCCGCGGAAGTTTTATTTCGTTAGCTGGACAAAATATGGGGCCGGAACCAGAAGGTGCCCGCACCGGTGAGGTTTCTGCAGCGATGCTCAAGGATGCCGGGTGCCGTTTCGTGATTTTGGGGCATTCTGAGCGCCGTCAGTACTTCCTTGAAACAGACGCTTTCATCAGTCGGAAGATAGGCGTTGCTCTCGCTTCAGGCTTGGGAGTTATATTCTGTGTGGGCGAGTCCCTGGAGGAAAGGGAAAGCGAACGCACACGGCAGGTGCTCGAGCATCAGTTGAACGAGGGGCTGAAGGGGGCGAATGTCAGGCAGTTAGAAGATCTGGTCATTGCCTACGAACCGGTTTGGGCCATCGGTACCGGTAGGACGGCCACGCCGGAGCAAGCTCAGCCCGTTCATCAGATCATCCGAGATTGGGTGCGCCGAGCCTTTGGGGAAAACTCGGCCGGAGGCGTCCGAGTCTTGTATGGAGGGAGCGTGACGCCGGAGACCAGCGGTCCGCTCATGGCTCAACCCGATATTGACGGGCTTCTGGTTGGCGGAGCCAGCCTGAAGTCTGATTCATTTTATGATATTATCTCATCTATCAAATAAAGTTTAAAACTGGAGACCGACTCCGATGCACACCTTGATCACCGTTTTGCATGTCTTATGTACGCTGTTTCTTATTCTAGTCATCCTTTTGCAGACAGGGAAGGGGGCCGCTATGGGTTCCGGACTGGGGGGAGGAAGCAGTCAGACCATGTTCGGTAGTTCCGGAGCGGGAAATTTCCTGACTAAATTGACTACGGCAATCGCGACCTTGTTCATGGTAACCTCACTCACATTGGCGACCATGTCTTCCAAAGAAAAATCCCGTTCTATCATGCAAGGCACCGAACAGCCCGTGGCCGTCGAGCAATCCCTGCCTCCGGCCGATAACGGCGATAACGCATCCGAATAAGAAAACTTGCCGATGTGGTGGAACTGGTAGACACGTGCGCTTGAGGGGCGTATGGAGCAATCCGTGGGAGTTCGAATCTCCCCATCGGCACCACCTTTCCCTGAATTCCATTCAGATGGCAGACAAGTACACTCACCGTGCAGCTAAGAAATCGCTTTAATCTTTCTGGTTTGTAAGCAAATAAAGAAAAGGAACGAGGCTGTCTGAATAAGGTGCCCTGAGCCAGGGCAAGTAGCAACTCTTGGAGAAATATTCGCACATCCCGGTTTCATCTGTATTTTTCTGAGCATCCTCATCACTGCGGCCAACATCCTCGTCGGGGTGAGCATCCTGCCTGAGGATAAAAGAAAAAGAAGCTATCGTCTCCACCGTGTGGTTTACTTGGCGGTGGTGGCAAGCTACATCACATTTTTATGGGTGACGCATTCTCTCGCTGGCAACGGATGGTTGAATTACGCCGTGCTGATCTATTTTATTTTTGTCATCCCGATGACCCGTAAGATAAACGTCACCACCCACGCCGTGTTATCCTCGTTCGGATTGGTGTTACTCGTTGGTGTGGGGGCCTTTGGCGTTTTCTGAAAAATTTCGTGATCGCTGGTAATGGACGAATTCGACATAGCCGTGATAGGTGCGGGGCCTGCTGGAGTGACGGCGGCCTTGAGAGGTGCAGAACGGGGCGCCCGTGTCTGCCTGATCGAGCAGGATCGAATCGGTGGCTCCTGTTTTCGTAAAGGACTTTATCCAACCAAGGCCGTCATGGCCTTGATTGAGGCCGTACCTTCCGAGAATAGCTCAGTCGATGTTAGACAATTTTTTAAAAGCATAGATGAGTTTAGTGAATCCCTTTCACAACGCTGGCGCTCAAAACTTGACGACCGGGGAGTGCAGACCTGCCTTGGCCGCGCGGTCCTGTCTTCCCCGACTCTCATTCAAGTCGAAACGCCCCAGGGTTCCAAGGAAGTTTTTGCCAAAAAGATTATTCTCGCCATAGGGTCCCATCCAACCTCCCTGCCAAACTTGCCTTTCGAAGGTGACTCTATTGTCCCCATAGACGACGCGCTTCAGTCCGATCGGGTACCCGCGACCGTCCTCATTTTGGGCGCCGGACCTCGCGGATGTGAACTCGCGACGCTGTTCAACCGGCTAGGCAGTAAGGTCTTTCTAAGCGATCAAACCCCCCGCTTGTTGACGGGCCAGGACCCTGATGTCACCGATTTCATCGAGGGCGCGCTCAAAAAACAGAAGATCAAGCTTCTTCTAAATAAAAGGCTCGTATCCTACTATAAAAACAACAATTTATTTGATATTAGCCTGGAGGGAGGGGTGAAGTTCCAGGTCGAGAAAATTGTTTTAAACATGACGCGCGAAGGGAGTGTGTCGGACTTGGGTTCCGAGCGCCTGGGTCTCAGACTGGGCGAGGGTAAGGAGGTCCTAGTTAATGAGACTCTTGAAACCAGTGTCCCAGGTATTTTTGCTGCGGGAAGTATTATCGGAAGAACAGCCTTTGCCGGGTTGTCGGAGGAGGAAGGAAGGGTTGCGGCGGATAGCGCCCTAGGGAAAGCCAAACCCCATAATGCCGACTGGGTTCCATTTATTGTACATACCCGGCCCGAAATTGCGACGGTGGGGTGTTTCGCCGAAGAAGCTCATCACAAAGGATTCCGGGCCGTGGAGGGTCGTTTCGAGGCCAAAAGTCTTGATTACGCGCTGGTGGAGGAGGGAGCTTCCGGATTTTTTAAGGTTGCCGCGGATAAAAAGAGCGGAACTGTGATAGGAGTGCAGTTGGTATCGCCCCGGGCATCCGAACTGATTTCGCTTGTGTTGCTGGCTATGAAAAAGGGGATTAAAGTTGGTGCTCTGGCTTCTCTGACCGGGGACGGGTTCAGCGAAGTTCAGGGCATTAGGGAGGCGGCGAAAGCCTGTAGCCGTGCATTGAAATCTCAGGCAAAAGTCCGATAATATGGCACGAATAAGTTGTCTTGACTGGTTTTTCCAGATATGTTAAAACCCAGCGTTCGTACTGTTAAACTGTTTAAAACTATTAATTTATTGCCTCTGATATCCAAGCAATTCTGATTTTTCCATAAGACAAAAGCTTAGCGAAAAAAGGGAACTATTTTTGGAAGCATAGAGAGCTTCTTTCTCTGCGAGAAAGCGACTCAGACGCATTATTTTTGGTCGCTTTGAATTTTAGGAGATAAGTGTATGGCTGAGGTCAAGGCGGATTCGAAAGCAGACAAGGCTAAACCCGATGCA
>CAZVZT010000022.1:0-6558 GCA_964631515.1 uncultured Nitrospinaceae bacterium | reverse complement strand
AAAAGCTTAGCGAAAAAAGGGAACTATTTTGGGGAAATTAGAGAGCTTTTGTTCTGTACGAGAAAGCGACTCAGGGGTGTTACTCTCGGTCGCTTTGAATTTTAGGAGATAGTGTATGGCTGAGGTCAAGGCGGATTCGAAAGCAGATAAGGCTAAGCCCGAAGCAAAAAAATCGGCCAAGAAAGACGAACCGAAAGATACCATCTGGTCACGGCGAGAGTTTTTCTCTCTTGCGGGTTGGGCCAGTTTTATGGCGACGCTGGGTCTTTCCAGTCTGTACTTCACGCGTCTTCTCTTTCCCCGGGTTTTGTTCGAGCCTTCTCCTATTTTCAAAGCAGGCAAGCCTTCTGATTACACGGTGGGCGAGGTCAGCACCAAATGGGTTAAGGCCCAGCGCGTTTGGATCGTCCGCGATATGGAGGGGATTTTTGTTATATTTGCGCTTTGTACGCACTTGGGGTGCACGCCGCGCTGGTTGAAGACGGAAGCGAAATACAAGTGTCCCTGTCATGGTAGTGGCTTCACAAAAACTGGGATCGCTTTTGAGGGGCCTGCGCCTAGGGCATTGGAGAGGCTTAAGATTGAACTTGATCCCGAAGGGCAAATTATCGTCGATAAAAGTAAAAAGTTTCTTTATGAAAAGGGAGAGTGGGATAAACCCGGCTCGAAGTTGCTTGTCTAGTGTTGCGATGTTCCAAATGGTTTCCTTATTTGGTTACCCATCTTTCTTCATTTTAGGGAGGGGTTGAGTTTTGGCAGCAAATAAACCGAAGATTCCCAGCTTAGCCGATATCATGGACAAGGTAAAAAGCGGGGAGATCTTTGATGAAATAAAAAAATCCATCACCGACTCTCAGATTTGGACATCGACCTTTCGCCATGGCTATGCTGATACCCCAAGGAACCGGGTACTGCAGATTGTCAGTAATGTTTGGCTTCACCTGCACCCGGTAAAGATCCACCGGCATGCCCTGCGGATCAAGTTCACTTGGTGTATGGGCGGCATCACCTTTCTATTATTTCTGTCGACGGTTGTAACGGGCGTCATCCTGATGTTCTACTACCGCCCGGTAGGCGAATATGCCTACTTCGATATGAAGTACCTGCAGTACGACGTTCCCTTTGGCATGCTGATGCGCAATATGCACCGATGGGCTGCGCATGCCATGGTCATCACTGTCTGGTTGCATATGTTCCGGGTTTTTCTGACAGGCTCCTACAAGCCACCACGGGAATTCAACTGGGTGATTGGTGTTTTTCTGGTGACATTCACCCTGTTGCTCAGTTTTACCGGTTACCTGTTGCCGTGGGACCAGCTGGCGATGTGGGCGGTCACCGTAGGAACGAATATGGCACGTGCGACACCTTTTCTCGGACATGAGGGACCTTTTGCCGAATTTGTAGGTGTCACCCCCCGGTACGATGCCCGGTCCGTGCTTCTGGGCGGCAGCCTGGTCGGACCACCGGCCTTGCTTCGGTTTTACGTCTTGCATTGCATCTTTATTCCCCTTGTGGCGGGGGCGTTGATGATCGTGCATTTCTGGCGGATTAGAAAAGACGGTGGGATCTCAGGCCCACTCTGATTAATACCTTTTTGGCTTTAAAGCAATAGGATAGCTTGTATGGCGGCAGAAGCCCCCAAAAAAAAGGTTGAGGGATTGGCAGAGAAAGTTCACGTCTGGCCTTACCTGGTCCGGCTAGAGTTTCTTTGCGCGATCCTTGTCACCATTGGATTGACCGTCTGGTCCATCGTCATCGATGCACCCCTGGAGGAGGCCGCCAATCCTACCAAAACCCCGAACCCCTCAAAGGCTCCCTGGTATTTTCTGGGGCTGCAGGATATTCTCGTTTATTTCGACCCGTGGTTTGCCGGTGTAGTCGCTCCTGTGCTTATCATCGTCGGTCTCATGCTGATCCCCTACCTTGATGTGAACCCCAAGGGCAACGGGTACTACACATACACGGAACGCAAGGTGGCCATTTGGGTTTATGCCTTCGGGTTTCTGGTCCTGTGGATTGCGCTCATTATTATGGGCGTGTTCCTGCGCGGACCGGGATGGAACCTGTTCATGCCGTGGCAGTTCTGGGATCCGCACAAGGTTGTGGCCCTGGTCAGCGTGGACCTTCCATATGCCTTTGGCGTGCGTACCTACAATATGGCCATGCTCTTTGGTGGGATCGTCGTCAGTGGCTATTTTGCTTTGGGGACTGCAGCTTATTTTTTCATGGAACGCAAGGCTATCAAGAGCGTGGGTTTTGTAAGGATGTTCATCAAGATCCAGCTTTACCTCATCATGGTCGGAATAGTGATCAAGATTGCTCTGAGGCTGGGGTTTAATATCAAGTACATTTGGGTCACCCCTTGGTTTAATATCTAGCATTTGTTCGAAGTTTATCCGAAAAGAAGACATGACTGATCCAGAAGAAATAAAACCTGAAGACGAAAACCCCAAAGACGAAGATAAGCCTTTCGTTGATGAAGAAACTTCCTATAGTTTCCTCTTCTTTGCCGTGTCTGGAGCGCTCCTGTTCGTCACTCTATGGTCGTTCTGGGATGACGAGTACACCCGCCGCGGATTTAAGCAACATCAGGAAGAGTATTTCAAAACCCAATATGCACGGGCCGGAGAAAAGTGGAAGGCGATTGATAAGAAAATTGCTGCTAAAGAGACCGAACTGAACAACAGCCTGAGCCAGGTGGGCAGCGAGTTGGATCGGTCGAAGGAATACCAGAGCTTGGTTGATGAAGTTCTAGAGGCTGAAATCCGTCTCGGAGAGGTAAAGGAGCAAAAGAAATTTGCCGCAAGCCATTTGGATGAGGCCTACTACTACTACAAGAAGGCAATGCACGAAGGTGAAAACTTTACTGTGCAAAAGGAAAAAGTCCACGAGATTGAAGTGAGTATCAAGGATTATGATCCGATCATCGCTGAAAAAGAGCAGGTTTTAAAGAAAGTCGAGGACAAACTTCTTTCCTTGAAAGTCAGACAGGATCAACTTGACAAGGAATTGCGAGACCTTACCCGAGACCGGGAAGCTGCAGAGCGGACCATGGATTTTTATAAACCGTTTCCGTTCTTTTGGAAGCCTGCTGCCGTGGAGCAGACCGTCATCCCAGGTTTTGCCAAGAATAATTTTTCGGAGATCATTTACAGGGTCGACCGGTGCATGACCTGCCATATTTCTTACAAAGATCCCCACTACGAAAATCACAAGGAACCGCTCAAAACCCATCCCAACCTTGATATTCTCATCAATAAGCACCCGCCGGAACGAACCGGATGCACTTGGTGTCACCTGGGTCAGGGGGTGGCGACTGCGCCAGCCGAGCATGCCCATGGATCGCATCATGAAATGGACCAGACCACGGAAATCAATGAGCCAATTCTTCATGGCACTTTCATGCAGGCCACCTGCCGCAATTGTCATGCTGAAGTTGTTAACCTTGATGGGGCGCCTGTACTGTCCAAGGGGAAGCGCTTGTTTCGCAACTTGGGTTGCCCCGGGTGTCATTTGGCAGATGGGTATGCAGACGAGACGAAGGTGGGGCCGCGCTTAACTCGCATTGCTTCCAAAGTTGATCCCAGTTGGCTTTACCGATGGGTCAAGAAGCCTAAAGACTACCTGCCTAAAACAAAGATGCCTGATTTTGGTTTCAACGATAAGGATGCCTTTGGAGTGGTCGCTTACCTTATGGCTTCTTCAGACAAAGAATATGAACTTCCAGGGAAATACGAGTCGGGTCACTCTCCCACTGGAAAAAAACTTTTTGAAACCGTTGGCTGTCTGGCCTGCCATGAGCTGGATGGTCGGGGAGAGGTGTTTGGCCCTGACCTAAGCCGTATCGCCAGCAAGGTTAGTAAAGACTGGCTGATGACCTGGTTGAAGAGCCCCAAGGCTTACAACCACAAAAGCCTCATGCCTGATCTCAGGCTATCACAGGATGAAGCTTCGGATATTACAGCCTATCTTTTAGAGCACGGGAAAAAGAAAGTTATCCCTGGGATCGAAAAGGCCATCAGCAACCCGGAACTGATTGCGCATGGAGAGACGGTGGTTCGTCGCCGAGGTTGCTTTGCCTGTCACGATATCAACGGCATGGAGAAGGAGGGCCGTATTGCACCCGAGCTTTCTGCATTCGGACGCAAGCTGATCTTGGAATTGGAATTTGGTGATTCGCATATTCCGCATACATGGGAGTCATGGGCACGGACCAAGTTGCATAAGCCTGACTCGTTTCGCACAGAACGCGTTCTGGACAAGATGCCCAATTTCCATTTATCGGATGACGAAATCGACGCGCTTGTCGTTCTCCTACGCGGGTTCAATGGGACAAAAGTTCCCGAACAGTACAGAAAGATACTGTCCGAAAAGGAGCAAATTCTAGAAAAAGGACGCCGTCTCATAAGTAAGTTCAACTGTAAGGGATGCCACCATGTCGAAGGTGAAGGTGGGGTTATTCAGAAATATATCAAAAAGACCGCGCAGTATCCGCCTCCTCTTGAACTTAAGGACTACCATGTTGGTGAGCGGATCAAGGGCTCCTGGCTCTTCTCGTTCCTGAAAAATCCAACGCCGGTGAGGACCTGGGTGGAAGTCCGCATGCCGACTTTTGCCCTGACAGATAATGAAGTTCGCGACCTGACCGCCTATTTTGAAGCTCTTTCCCCAGTGGAGATCACCTATGAGGCAGGGGCCAATACTCAAAAGAATACGGAACATATCGAAGCCGGTGTCAAGATCGTTAACTATATGGATTGTGGGAACTGTCATGATGATGGCGAAAAGGGAATCGATTTTTCAATTGCCGGGGACAGATTGCGAGAGAACTGGATACCAAACTGGCTGAAGAACACGCGCGATATGATCCCATGGACAAAGATGCCGTCGCATTGGGACAGGAAGGGCGAAGAGTTCGTCGTTAAGAAAAAATTTAGTGAACTCAATACCGCCGGGTCAGTAGAGGATCAGTTGCGTGCCATCAGTGATTTCCTTGTTTCCTATAACGTGGGCGAGTTTGATGGTACGTTGAGCCTAGGCGATTCTGAGGGTGACGAAGATGAGGACGGCGAAGAAGATGAAGAAGGTGAGGAGGACGAGGAAGATGAATAAAACCTTTCGTCTCCACGGGGTTTTAATTAATCCATTTAAATTTAAGTTAGTTTAGTATTAATTAATCTATCAACGTATTCTTTGATTTACTCAGGGTGTTTCCATGGAAAATTCAGGTTTAGAAAATTTCCTTCTAATTGCATTTAAACCCGACAACATCCCGATTGGGGCAATGCTGGGTTTTGTCGGATTCGTTTTCTGGATTGCCATCAAGCAAATGATCAAACATGATCGGCTGATCAAAGCGGGCAAGAAGGAAAAAATATGGGACGAAATGATTAAATAGTGGGCATTTTTGTCATTACAGGCGTTGCTTTTGTTGTCGGGATCATTCTGATACTGCTCCTTAAAAACACGTCTCCCCCGCCGCCCAAAGAGCAGATTCATTTTGATTCTCCCGAAGATATGCCTCTTTTCCTGCGCGATCAGGAAGCCTTCAAACAGAAATGTCTCGATTTCCTCTATAAGTTCAATTTAGACTACCGCCACTCCGTCTGGGCCAACGACAACGAGTTGGAAATAGCCATGGACGATGAAACCCCCGTGGTGGGAGGTACCTACCTAGCCTTGTGTATTATCAATCCACCAAACAACACCGTCGACGCGATCAAGGTGAAGGGGTTTCTGGATACGGTGAAAGGGGAGGGAGCTTCAAGGGGTATCATCATCACTACCGGGTATTTCACTGATGCTGCGATTCGATCAATTGATGAGGAACCCGTCGAATTGGTCAATGTGGTGAACTTTGTTGCCTATCTCAAGAAATTTGAGATTTACAGTTAAGCTGTCTCCTTCCGATGTTGCAATAGCTTTGGCCCGTAATCACCACTATATCTCCGTACAGAAAATACTTAGATTTCATAGGCTTAATTCCCTATGCTAATATTGTTTTTATGAAAATTAGTGAAATTCTGAAACGGGTTTGTCCGGCGTTTTCTTTCGAGTTCTTCCCCCCAAAAGATGACGATGGGTTCGATAAACTTTTTCAAACTATTGATCAGTTAAAACGATGGAATCCTGCCTTCGTCTCCATGACCTATGGGGCGGGAGGAAGCACTCGCGCAAAAACCATTGACCTTGTAGGGAGAATCAAGGACGAAATCGGGCTAGAGAGCATGGCCCACCTGACTTGTGTTGGGCATAGTACCGATGAAATCCGTTTGGTTCTCGAGGACCTTAGAGATCGGGGAGTCGACAATGTTCTTGCCTTAAGAGGAGATCCGCCTCAGGGGAGAACTAATTTTGTGAAGCCTCAGAATGGATTTGGTCATGCATCTGAGCTGGTCGAGTTTATCCGTGAGAATTTTTCGTTTTGCGTTGGTGTGGCAGGTTATCCCGAAGGACATATTGAATGTTCTGATAAAATGCTGGACTTGGAACACCTTAAACGTAAAGTCGAGGCCGGGGCCGACTTTATAGTGACCCAGTTGTTTTTTGACAATCGAT
>CAZVZT010000021.1:0-13681 GCA_964631515.1 uncultured Nitrospinaceae bacterium | reverse complement strand
CCCTTGGAGTCCCGTCGTGTGCGAACCCAGCCCATCACCAAAACCTCTGGCACCTCCTCACCTCGCTCCAGGAGTTTTCTTATTTTGACGCGTTTTTTCTTTCCCATTTTATATCCATTTGAACATCACGCACGCCCCTAGGTGGAAAACAACTTAAAGAATATCAAAAATTTATACTCGTCCGTCACAGATTGACATCCCCCTAATTTTTGGATACCGTATGTCGAAAGACACTAGGCTCGTAGACGCTTTCGCCGACGGAATTCGATTCTAAAATCCCATCACCGTATCGCTAGACCGATAAAACCCTAATGTTCATTTTAGGAAATTTTCTATCAGCTACCGCCAAGATCTTGGAAATCGTTCTGCAGCTTTATATGTGGATCATTATTATCCGCGCTCTGTTATCATGGGTAAATCCGGACCCCTATAATCCGATCGTTCAGTTTCTCAACAGTATCACAGAACCCGTCCTGTATCGAGTGCGGCAGCTCATTCCCATGTCCGGTATGGGAATCGATTTTTCTCCAATCATCGTGATTCTGGCGATTATTTTTTTACAGGCGTTTCTTGTCAATTCAATCGGCATGCTAGCCATGCAACTGCAATAGTTCTATGAGACTCACCCATCTGGACATTCTAGAGCAGTGTTTCCGCGACAAATTCCGGGGATACAACAAGGATGAGGTGGACACCTTCCTCCACTTGGTAGCAGATGACTTCAAGGAAATGGCGGAGGAGATCGAGCAGCTCAATAAAAAACTTGGGCAGAAAGACCGCGTTATTAAACAACTTCAGGAAGAAGGTCCCACACTCGCGCCAGAAATGATAAAGGAAAAGGCTATGCGTATCATCAACGTTGCGAGGGAGCATGCTGATCAGCACCGGAAGAAAGCGGAAAAGGAACTATCTATCTTAAAAAGCGATATCCTTAAAATAAAACGGGAAAAGAAAAACCTGATTGAAACCATGAAATCCACCGCCCTGGAACACCTCGCTCAATTCAAAGGCAAAAAATAGTGTCCTGCACCCAATGGTCCTGAACCTCAAACCAGACAAGGAAGGAATCCAGTTCGCTGCCACCATTCAACCCCGGTCCTCAAAAAACGAGATCTGCGGCCTGCACGGTGATACCTTGAAGATTCGCCTGACCTCGCCACCGGTCGAGGGCGAAGCCAACCGGGCGTGCGTTAAATTCATCGCCAAGTTCCTAGGAGCTACCCCCTCGCGAGTCACCATCGTGAGCGGACTTGCGGGCCGAAAAAAAACCATCCGAATCGAAGGAATGAACGCATCGGAGTTCTTCGAAAAAATTCCAACCGCTTTGGGAAACAATTCTTAAACAGGAAGGGCATCATGATTAAAACCGTTGAGTATATTGACGGGAAGGTCCGTATGATCGATCAGACTCGCCTGCCACTGGAAAAAGTATTTGTCGATTGCCAGACGATCGAGGATGTGGATAACGCAATTCGGACGATGATCATTCGCGGCGCCCCGGCCATCGGTGTTGCCGCGGCAATGGGGGTGAGCTTGGCGGCTGAAGCGATCGAGGCAAAGGACTTTGATACGTTTTATGCCAAACTGGAAAGGCAATGCGATACGCTGGCAAAATCTCGTCCGACCGCCGTCAACCTGGCGTGGGGCATCGAGCGGATGAAGAAGGTTGCCTGTAACTCGAAAGATATGAGCATTCCCGAGCTCAAGCGACGGTTGAAGCAGGAAGCACTCGATATTTGCGAAGAGGACATCGAAGCAAATAAGGCTATAGGCAGACACGGACAGGCACTGATCAGTGACAACAGCACCATTCTCACCCATTGCAACGCAGGTGCCCTGGCCACGGCTGGATTCGGAACAGCCTTGGGTGTTGTGCGCGCCGCAGTCAACTCGGGTAAAAACATCAATGTTTTCGCCGACGAAACGCGCCCATTTCTTCAGGGCGCCCGTCTCACGGTCTGGGAACTGATGGAAGACAACATTCCGGTAAAACTCATTACCGATAATATGAGCGGATTCTTCATGAGCAATAATCAAATAGACGTAGTCGTGGTCGGCGCTGACCGAATTGCAGGCAACGGTGACGTCGCCAACAAGATCGGTACCTACATGGTTGC
Source organism: uncultured Nitrospinaceae bacterium (assembly GCA_964631515.1). GTDB lineage: Bacteria > Nitrospinota > Nitrospinia > Nitrospinales > VA-1 > CAJWLY01. The sequence continues at coordinate 11,564 of CAZVZT010000021.1, read as the reverse complement.
GGTGATGGCACAGAAGCACGGAATTCCATTTTACGTTGCTGCGCCCATCTCCACGCTCGACTTATCGCTTGCTTCGGGTGCAGAAATCCCAATCGAAGAACGGTCCGAAAAGGAAGTGGCGTGCATTAACAACAAACGCATCACCCCGGAAGGTGCAGGCATCGCTCACCCGGCATTCGACGTAACGCCCAACGACCTCGTCTCCGCCATAATCACTGACAAAGGAATCGCCAAGCCACCTTTCACCGAATCTTTAGAGAGGCTTGCCCAGTGAAATTGCCTGCGAAGGTGTCCTAGTGAAAGCGATGGTTCTGGCAGCCGGGTTTGGCACGCGGCTGCAACCGCTTACTCGCGCGTGGCCTAAACCTATGTTCCCCGTCCTGGGCCGCCCTCTTCTCTCCCACACGTTCGATCTGTTGCGCCAAGCTGGTATCCGCGATATCGCGGTCAACGTTCATCACCTTCCGGAATGTATCATCGATCATTACGAAAGCACGCCTCCGCCCAACCTCAATCTTCACTTTTCGCGAGAAGAACAAATCCTTGGAACAGCAGGCGGAATAAAAAATTTACAAAATTTTCTTGGTGATGGGCCTTTCATCGTTATCAACAGCGATGTTGTCACCGACATCAACCTCAACCACATCATCGAGTTTCACAAAAGCAAAAATGCATGCCTGACACTTGTCGTGCGGCAGGATGCCTTACCCGAACAGTACGCTCCCATCGAAATCAGTAAAGATGGGCGCGTCGTCCGCTTTGTCAACGGGTCCCTTGAAAGCCATCCCGAGGATTCGATGCGGGTCATGTTCACTGGAATCCAGGTTATGGAACCGAACATCTTCGAGCGCATCCCGGCAGGGAAATTCTGCGGCACTACCGAAGACGTGTTCCCGGAGATGGTTGAAAATGGATTTCCTGTTTACGGATATCTTTATGACGGATACTGGAAGGACATGGGAAACCGGACAAACTATCTGCAAGTTCACGCTGACGCGCTGGATGGGAAGGTAAAACTGAAGGGGATTTCTTCGCACGCACCCACCGGCCCTCTCATTGTCCCACCGGTGTTAATTGGACGCAACTGCCGCATCGCACAGGACGTACAGATTGGCCCATATACTGTACTCGGCCCCGGGTGCACCATAAAAAATGGTGCCATCATCGAGCGCAGTGTCCTGTGGGAGGGCGCCACGGTTGGTGCAGGCGCATCGATCAAACAATCCATCATCGCCCACAACGCTTCCGTCAGCAACGGCAAAGAGCTGATTGGAGAGTCAGCCGTTTAGCCCAATATCAGAAAATCTTATCGGGAAACCTTGATTTCCACGTGGTTTTTTTAGAAATACCTGATAATTACAGCAGTTTGTGATTGTCGAGCTTCATAAATGTGGCTTTCACCGTTCCGCCCTCGGCACTGATGACTCGGCGAAACTCGGGCAAGTCGAAATTTCCCACCCGGGTGTAATTATCGGTGTAGCTTTCCACATCCTTGAGCGATCCATTCTTCGGGTCAAAGTAATACACCGTGTATTTGTGAGTGAGGTACTTGCCCTCGGCGTTCTTCACGCTCTCTTCAACGTTGATGGTAAATGAGACGTGCGGGCTCTTGCGGTTAATCTGGTGGATGCGGCCACCCTTGATACGGTAAAAAGAACTCATCCCGTCGCCGCCCATGGAAATGGCGCGGCCCTGCGGGTGTGATCCATCGTCTAAAAACACCAACTTGTATTTGCCATCAGACTCTTCAAACGAGCGCGGTCCACGGTGCATAGCAATGGACGCCATGTTCTCGCTAAGGAACTCCTCGTGTCCCTCACCTTCGATGGAATGCTCGATTTCCTTTGGTCCTTTCACGGTGATGGCGCCACTGACTTGACTCCCATTGATATTGACAGTGACGTTGGCAGTAAACCCCGTAAAATCGGCCGACCACCGGGCAGTGTTTCCGAACACTTCCTTGAGAGTCCCCCGCGCCTGTGGGTCGTCCTCTTGGGTCGTTGCGACGTCTTCTTCCTTGGTATAGGTAGCCATACCTTATCTCCTAGAGGGAATGTAGTATTTATTATTTAAGATCGAAGGACCGGATTTTGCTAGCCTGAAATCTTAATGCATGGATCGTGAGTAAGACGGAACTACGGGGTAAAAGATTCGGAGAATTTTATTCAGTAGATCAATAGAGCACTACGATTTTAGCGTTTTTTCGCAGCCCGCTCATATAATTCGCAATCTTATCCTGCGCCGCCTCCATGTACAGATGTCTCTGGATAGCGCTTTCCATCTCCTTGAATGAAGCATATTCGCTGGGCTTGGTTTCGACAAGCTTGATAAGGTGGAATCCGAAATTAGTTTCGACCACGTCACTAATTCCTCCAATCTCTAGCTTGGCCACAGCATCGCCAAAACTCTTCTCAACACCATCGAGGTAGAAAAAACCCAGGTCTCCTCCGTTTTTGGCAGTGGCCTCATCGTGTGAGTATTTTTTGGCTAACTCGGCGAGGTCCGCTCCACCTTTTAATTCTTCTTGGATCTCCAAAATTCTCTTGCGCGCCGTCTCGGTTAACTCATCTCTCCTTGCGCGCAATTCTTCGACCTTGCTGTTACGAATCAATTCTGGAGTAAGAGGCGAGATGAGGATATGCGCAGTACGGTAAGCTTTAGGTCGATGAAATTTTTCCCTATTTTCATCGTAATATTTTCTGACTTTGGCATCGTCGATTTCAATCTGGCCTTTGACCTGTTTTTCGATAATAATCTTCGTAAGCACACCCACTTCAATCGACCTTTTCAAATCATCAACTGTAATTTTTCGGTCGATGAGTGCTTTTTGAAACTCCGTATTGGTCTTGTAACCCGAGCGCAGAGATTCCAGTTGAGCCTCAATCTTTGCAGGGTCGACCTTTATATCGAGTTTCTGCCCTTCCTGGTAAATCAATTCGTTTTCCACTTCCTTGTCAATAATTTTACGGACAAGTTTATCTCTGTCTTGGGCCGGTAGAGGCCTTCGGGCATTCTGCAGAACACGATTGAATTCGAACTTAACATACTTAGAAGAAACATCGTTTCCATTGACGCGAGCCACCACATCAGGAATCGGAGCAATCTGGCTACCCTGCAGAGGTTCCCCCTCGGCAAAAACTACCGCCGAACCACCAAACAATACCCAACCTAGAACTAAAACGGACACCCACTTTGTTGCTATACGCATAAAATTGCTCCAAAAATCACTAAAAAGTTAAATCCTCTTTTTATGTGTAAGGGATTATAATAGCGGGAAGACTATCATTCCTTACGGAAAGTTGCAACTTCATGCCTGTCGCGAAATCAGGCGGCCAGCTCAAATTTTGAGCCTAAAACAACTAAACTGACTCCAAGAATGGACCATTCTCCCGCGCCCGCCTCCAGGGCGGTGCCTTTTTTTTGTTTGTTCATTTCCGGCGCAGCGAGCCTGACCTACGAGCTTCTGTGGATTCGGCAATTGGCGCTGGTCTTCGGCGGCACGCTGTATGCCATCAGCGCCGTATTGTGCGCATTTATGATCGGGCTGGCCCTGGGTGCATGGGCGATTGGACGGTTTCTCACCGCCCGTGACCAACAAAAAAAACCCGTCAACCTGGTGCGGTTATACGGGTTTCTCGAAGGTGGGATCGGGCTGTACGCACTGTTTTTTCCTTACGGACTAGACCTTCTTGCGGGGTGGTACGCTCCTTTTACATCCGGAGCAATCGAAATCGGGCTCCAGACTCACCTGGTCGAATTTTCTCTTAGCACTGCGCTCATGCTTCCATCAACGATATGCATGGGAGCGACGCTCCCGCTCATCGGAAGCTGGGCTATCGGCAACCGCACAGACCGGATAGTCACCGACGTATCAGTACTCTACAGCTTAAACACGTTCGGAGCGGTAGCCGGCTGCCTTTATACTCAGTTGCTCGCCGTCAAATTCTTCGGTATCGAAGGAACCAATATTTCTGCTGTTTTGATGAACGCTCTAGTTTTCGCTCTCTGTGTTCCGCTTCGAGCACGCGCCCCCTCAACCTCCTCCCCACTCGCTCAAACCACCAGCCGTATAAAAGATGACAAAGGGGAACCTGTTCCGGGACGCGGATTATCCCTGCTTCTTCTCCTGATCTTCATCTATTCGGGTATGGCCTCGCTGGCAAGCGAAATCCTATGGACACGAGTCCTGGTATTTCCTATGGGAACGACGCTTTATTCATTCGCGCTGATCCTAGCGACGTTTCTATTCGGTATCGCCCTGGGAAGTCTCGTCGCAGATAAGCTGCTAGGCAAATCGCGGCGCATCCTCAAGTTTCTACTGGTGGAGCTTGTGATCGCCATATCCTGCATCGCTATTCAGCCCTTATTCGAGCAGTTGAGTGAATGGACCATGATGGCGGACCATTTGTTTTACGACCTGGAAAACGTGGCATGGAAAACTCTGGGCGTGCGATCGCTGTTTGCTTTCGGGCTCATGTTCTTGCCCACGGTCGGATTCGGCCTCATATTCCCGCTGGCGAACCGCATTCACCTGAACCTGTTCGGCACAATCAGCGGCACGCTGGGAAATAGCTACGCCCTCAATACCCTAGGCGCGGTGCTAGGTACGGTACTCGCACCATTCGTTTTCATTCCACTCATGGGCATCCGGTTCTCGCTATTTATAATTTACGCTGTCCTCATCATCCTATGCTTTGCCGGGCTAGCACTCCATTTCAAATGGACCGCCAACCGGATCGCCATTCCCCTCAGTTTGTCCGTCGCCTTGGTACTCGGCGGCTACGCATGGTCCACGCCCAAAATGGACACACAACGTCTGGGCGACCATAACCTAGCGCGAATGGAAATCAACGTTCCGAAAATGCAAACGAAACTATTGGAATACAAGGAGGGTACCTTTGCCACACTCAGCGTGACGGAGGATGTGGAATCAGGGGCGCGCACCTTATACATGAACGGATTCAGCACGGCGACGGTATCTGATTCCATCGGCGGAAGCGCCTACATGCAGGCGATGGGGTTCGTGCCTATGGCTCTACACCCCGACCCAAAAAAAGCACTGGTCATCTGCTTTGGAACTGGAAACACCATGGGCACGGTTTCATTATTTCCTGACGTGAAAGTAGATGGCGTGGAGATTGACCGTGACGTACTGTCCTTGGCCCACCACTTTGCAAAATGGAACGGTGACGTTCTCAACCAACCGAACGTCCGTATACACTTACAAGACGGGCGCACCTTCACACGCTGGACACAGAATACATATGACGTGATCACACTGGAACCCATGTCCCCGGTTCAGGCGGGCACGGTCAATCTTTACTCCCGTGAGTTCTATCAACTGGCCGCCGAGCGCTTGAACAAGGGCGGACTCATGATGCAGTGGCTTCCGCTTCATTTAGTCGGGCCAGAAGATGCACGCTCGATCATAAAAACGTTTCAGGAAGTTTTTCCTCACACCTCGGTCTGGAACAGTTTTCTCACGCGAATCACCCTTCTGGTCGGATCAAAAGAACCCATCGTTCCTGACAAGGGACGTTTCGACGAACTGATGCGGATTCCGGCACTCAATGAAGCGGCGCAGCAGATGGGTGTGCGCTCGTTTTTAGATTTTACAGATTTTTTCTTAACCGACGGCGAACGATTGAAGCCTCTCGTGGAAAGTGCGGAAGTCGTCACTGACGACCAACCTTTACTCGAGTTCTCACCCGTCACCCTCCTGCCCCCGATTCAGTGGCAGGTGGACGAAATGTTCCTCAACTTGCTAAGACACCGCGTAGGGCAATTACCGACAGTGGATGGACTGAGCGCAGCGGAGAAGTCACGGTGGAGTGAGGATTACCACACCCGCACCGCGCAGAGGCTCAGCGTTTTCGCAAAACGGTATCACGGCCCAGGAGAGCAAGACTTCGTCGCGGGAAATTACCCTGCCGCACTCGAAGCGGTTCAAATTTATCTGGATACGCTGGGTGACACACCCATTCAACTGAACGACACTACCTGGGATTGAATAACCGGTTCTCTCTTCTACGCCACAGCAGACTGCCCAAAGAATCCCTTAGGCATTATTCTATAGATGGATTTTTTTTCAACTCCTCTGCAGGACGGGTTATTCCAACACCAAGTGTTGCAGATTCTTGAAGACAGGAGATTCCTTGATGGCGATCTGGGTTTCGGAGCTAACTCCGTTACCAAATAGATCAACATAGTTCAGCGCGGTCAGCGTCTGACTCTCCGCCAACGCTTTGCCTCCTTCGTCACCAATCTTATTCTGTGCCAAGTCCAGACGCTCGAGATTGATGAGCATGACGGAATCGGCAAGCGCTTTGGCTCCATCGGGTCCGACTTCATTCTTCCACAGGTTGAGGGATTTCAGGTGGGAAAAATTGGGCGACTGCGCGATGACCCGCGCTCCTTCGTCGCCTATGCCGTTTCTCTCCAGACTCAGGCTTTTAAGGCCGGTCACTACCGTTGAACCAGCTAGCGCACGGATACCCTTTTCAGTAACCTCGTTGCGCTCGAGCTTTAACTCGCGCAAGTTAGCAAGCTCGACGCACTGCGCCAGATATTCCATTCCTTCATCGCCGATGTATTTAAGTCTCAGGTCGAGAATGGTCCCTTCCTGAAGGAGATGTTGTTCGACTAAAGTTTCTATGGACAGGTCGTTGAATGGTTTATTCATGTGATCAGCTCTTTTTCTTTCGGGTTGTAGCTTCCTGTTTCTTCTCCATCATATCAATCCGTTCGCGCAGTGATTTATTTTCCCTAACAACGTCGTCAAGTTCGGACCGGATATCCTTCATTTCTTTCGGTTTTTTGGCGGATTCCCGGAGATAGGTGATCGTCTCATCGGCTCGCCGCTGGAGCCTTCCGTCCGTTTCGCGATCGACGATCTGTCGGAGAGCAGGGATTACGGCGAGGTCCTCCAATTGTTTCATGGCAGAGATTGCCCCCAGTTTACCACGGAACACCGCCGCAGAAGTGCCGCGTTTTTCGTGGGCGTACCGCTTGAGGTGGTCGATCACCTCCCCTTTCCGGTGCGGATACCGATAAGCAAGTTTAGCCAGAGCACGCATGGCTGCCTGACGGCTATTCCTGTGCGCTCCGTACTCGGCGCCACGCACCAGATAATCCCACGACGCATCGTCTTCCAATTCAGCTAGGGCGTTGTAGATTGCGGTCTGCGCCAGGGCGTTGTGCGACGGACGACCAATTGAGCTTTCGAGGAAAGCAAACGAATCCTTGTCTTTTACCTTTCCCAGTGCCTGTAGGGCCTCCGCCTCGACCCGGTAAGAAGCGTCGCGCTCCGCGATCTGCCGGATGGCCCGTGCCGCTTTTTCGTCACCGGGGAAATTTCCCAATGCGTTCACTACCCCGCGCCGGATTTTCGGGTCTTTTGTTTTCAGTCCGTTAATGAGTGCGCTCCGGGCTGCGTCACTACCTATCTTTCCAAGCGCTTTGGCAATGCGAACAGCAACTCCCCAATCTTTTTCCTTACGCAGGCGCTCATTCAAAACCCGGACATCATTGGCCGAAGTTTTTTTTGTCAGCGCGGCCGCGGCCTCAATCCGCCCGATGGGGTCTGAGTCGCGCTTCAATTGCTCATGCAACATGGGACGCGGAATATCCACCTCAATCTTCTTACAGGGGCATTCATAGTCAGGGTCAAGACGGAAAAATAAAGGTCTGCCCTTCAAGCGAAAACAAAATTTTTCCTGATCAGATTTAACCGTGATGGGAAACCGCTCTTCGCCACGGCTATAGCAAAACATAACGGTAAATGGAAGCTTGAATAAAAGTTCCTCGCCCTTCTTTTCCGCTTTCTGAGTTTGCGTAACCCCCACGGTAGCGAGCTTATGCTTCGAATCCCAGGAGAAGGTCACTTCCAACTGTGGGTACCCGCCCCGGTAAATCCATTGTTCGAGCCATTCGTCAAAGTTGCGCCCGGTCACTTCTTCCAGGCAACGAATGAAGTCCACTGTTTCCACGACACCAAACTGATACCGGTTCAGAAAGATTTTCAGCGCTTCTCGAAACTGCTTCTCCCCGACAATGGACTTTAGATGGTGCAGCCGCACCGCACCGCCGGGATAGAGATGAGCATCAAACAGGTCGATGGGTTCCTTATATACGTGAGTGACAATAGGACGTCGGTAGACATGGTCTTCGCTGAAATAAGTTTCGGCATCACTAAGAAGTTGGTAGCGAAACTCTGCTTCTCCTTTCAACTCACGGGTGTAGAGAGCGTCGAAGTAAGTAGCGAATGATTCATGCAGCCAGGCGTGAGACCAATTTTTTGCAGTGACGACGTTACCAAACCAGGTATGCGCAGCCTCATGCGCCACCAGCCCGTTGGAATCACCATCCAAAGCGGCACGGTCGTCATGCAGGGTAAGATCGGTTTGGGTTGTGACGGTGAAATTCTCCATTCCTCCGAAGATGAACTCCGGTACCGCAATCTGTGTGTAATGCTTGTAGGGATACGTAAACCCAGTATAGTCAGAGAAAAATTTGATGATCTTCCCGGTATTCTTGAATGCGTTTTTTCCTTCCCGCTCGCGTCCTTTTTGGACGTACCATTTGATATCAACGCCTCCCACTTTTTCCTTGTGCTCAGCGAACTCACCAGCAACGATGGAAAGTAAGTAAGTGGAGTACGGAAGCTCCATTTTATAATGAAAGAACGATTCAGTGGGGGTGGTCTTCTTTTTTACCAAACGTCCGTTGGACAGGCCGAACATCCCCGCAGGCAAATGCAGAAGAACTTCTGTCGTCTGTTTGAAGTTGGGCTTGTCAAAGCAAGGGAAATAATACTGCGAGTCTTCATCCTGCCCCTGGGTCCAGACAGTTTTAAATCGGCCGGCGTGATGATTGTCCGGCTTGGTGAAGTAAATACCCGCAACCGGACGCGTCACAGAATGGAACAGCGTTACGCGAACCCGCCCCCCAGGCTTGACTTTTTTCCCCAGATGGAGAACCACCCGTTTTCCGGTGTTTTCGAAGTCGGCCAATTTCCTGCCAACCAATACACGTGAAACGTCGAGATTCACGGCATCGAACGCGATCTCATCCACGTCGTGGCCTTTAACGACCAAGTCGTATATGGTTGACCCCCAGACACGCTCCTCTACCCAGTCGAAATGAAGTTCTAGAGTTAAGTGTTCAGGTTGAAGCAGGGTGTTCGGGGTGTAGTGGGGCTTAGCCCCTCGATGCGCAAACGCTTTCCGGTCAAACAGGCCCCAATGTTCCGACTCACCTTCGTGAAAATGGCATTTACAATACCGGGTATAACTCATAAAAATAACTGGACCGGAGTCAATGATTCGATTTTGTGAATAATTCCCATTGTATAAGCCCTCACCGGGATGTCAATCGGAACCGAAGAGCTGAGATCTGCTCGAGCCCCCTTTTTGAATTGCCAAAGGGTATCGGTCCACCTAATATTGAGATGGGGAATGTGCGATGTCTGGAAAAATGAAATTCAATTATGATGCGGAAGTCCTTTCCCGGGTTGCCTCGTTGAATATTCGCGCGATGAACCTGGTGGACGGCTTGCTCTCGGGACACCACCGGAGCCGTCACAAGGGCTCCAGCGTCGAGTTTGCTGAATACAAGGACTATACTCCCGGCGATGAAACCAAGCACATCGACTGGAAGGTCGCCGGCAAAACCGATAAGTATCACATCAAACAATTCGAGCAGTCCACTAACCTGAAAGTCACGATCCTCCTTGATGCAAGCGGCTCCATGGCCTACAAATCACCGGATCCGCAGGGACAGCTCAAAATGGACTATGCGCGTACTCTTGCTGCCGCCCTATCCTACCTGTTCCTGAAACAGTACGACGCGGTAGGCTTAGCCGTGTTCAACGACCATATCACGAGCCATATTCCTCCACGGTCTAAACCAACCCATTTCCAGCACATCCTCCACGGACTAGAAACACTGGTACCAAGCGGAGTCACGCAGCTCAACGAGGTGATTAAGGATGTGATTGAACGATTACCAAGACGGAGCATCCTAATCCTCGTCTCCGACTTCCTGACCCGGGATTCGGATATCGAAAAGAACCTAAAACTTCTTGTTTCGCGTGGGCTCGAGGTGATTTTATTTCACATTCTTGACCCAGATGAAGTATCCCTTCCTTTTGAAGGAGATATTGTCTTCGAATCGCTGGAAGACGATCTATCCGTCGGACTTGACCCCGCTGATGTGCGTGAAACCTACCGGGAAGAGATTCAGAACCAGATCCAGTTTTACCGGTCCTACTGTTCCGGTTTGGGAGTTGATTATATTTTTCTTGATACGTCCATTCCACTGGAACAAGGGTTAAATTATTATCTTTTACGGCGAAAAAGCCTAGGCAAAACCTGAACCTGCAATGAATCTCAACTTTATATCTCCTCTTTACCTGCTCGGGCTCTTGGGAATAGCGGTTCCCATCCTAATCCACCTGTTGACCCGCCGTCAGCAGAAGCACCTTTTGTTTTCGGCGGTGCACCTGTTGTTTCACTCGCAGAAACGATCCGTCAAACGATCGGCGCCGAACCGACGTCTGTTGTTGCTTATCCGGTGCCTGGGAATCCTCCTGCTTAGCTTGGCTTTAGCGAATCCCATTTTTTCATTTGGAGGTCCGGGGAATTTCCCTCCTGACACCCCCTCGGCCAGCGTTATTATCCTCGATGATTCCTACAGCATGGGAACCAGGACTGGCCAAACAACGTTTTACGCCAGTGCTGTCGAAGCTGTACTAGACCTAACCCAATCCCTGCCCGCCGATAGCGTGTACAGCGTGGTCCTCGGTTCGGCACCGGGCCGGGTCTTTCAGGGCTGGACAGACGACCCGTCCCGTGCGAAAAAAATTTTAAAATTCACTCAACCCTCCGCCCAGACCACGCAGATCGGCCAAGCCTTCACCGAGGCCTTACAACTTCTCGAAACCGCGCCCCAAGGAGATAAACGCATCTTCATTCTCACCGATCGAGATAAAAACGGATGGAACGAAGACAACTTCTCTTCCATAGGAGAAGGAACGCGATACCCGGTAGAAATCATCGATTTTTCTGGGATGAAAGGTGGAATCAACTTGGCAGCCGTGGAACATGTAGAGGTACACCAAGACTTTCTCAGCAACAGCCGGGTTGTTCGGGTCAAAATGCGAGCAATTAACCTGTCCCCGACAAAGCCAATCAATAAACTCAAGGCTTCACTTTGGGTTAGGGACAAAAAACAAACCTCGGGAGTGCTTGATCTTCTTGCAAAATCCACCGGAGAAAAAGAATTTTCCTTCCCCCTGCAGGTCAATACTCCCTTGACCGGAGAAATCCGCATTGAAGACGACCTGCTGGCACAGGACAACCACCGCTTCTTCCACTATCAGCCAAACCAGTCAATCAAGGCACTTATCGTCGACGGCGATCCGAAAACAGTCGAACACCTGAGCGAAACGTTTTACTTGGAACGTGCGCTGAATCCGTTTGCTGTTTCTACATCCAACATTGATCCTACAGTTTCCACGCTGGCCGAGCTTCCCATGCGCAATCTTTTCGACTACTCCGTGGTTG
>CAZVZT010000020.1:0-14905 GCA_964631515.1 uncultured Nitrospinaceae bacterium | reverse complement strand
CTAAGAAGTCCGCAAAAAAAACCTCTAAGAAGTCCGCGGACAAGTCATTGTTGATCGTCGAGTCCCCCACTAAGGTCAACACACTCAAGAAAATGGTTGGTAGAAACTTCATGGTCAAGGCATCGGTTGGGCACTTGAAGGATTTGCCGAAAAAGAAGCTTGGGGTGGACGTGGAGAATAACTTTGCTCCGGAATACATTACCATTCGCGGTAAGGGGAAAATTCTCAGCGAATTAAAAGCGGCCGCAAAGAAGGCAGATAAGATTTATCTCGCCCCTGACCCGGATAGGGAAGGTGAGGCCATTGCTTTTCATATAGGGAATGAAGTGTCCAAGCACACAAAAGGAAAAATTTTCCGTGTGATGTTTAATGAAATCACGAAGAAAGCGGTTACCGAGGCGATCGAAAATCCGACCGAAGTCGATGTCAACAAGGTCAATGCCCAGCAGGCCCGGCGCGTCCTTGATAGGTTGGTTGGGTACAAAATCAGCCCCATATTGTGGAAGAAGGTACACCGAGGCTTGAGTGCGGGGCGGGTGCAATCGGTTGCGCTGCGCATCGTGTGCGACCGCGAGAAGGAAATTAAGGCTTTCAAGTCTGAAGAATACTGGTCGATCACCCTAGACCTTGAGGGGAAGGTGAAGCCGACATTCCAGGGTAAACTGCTCAAGGTCGATGGAAAGAAGGCAGAAATTCCAACCCAGGCAATAGCCGACGCCGTGGTCAAGGATGTAGACGGAGCTGAGCTGGTGCTTGAAGGTATTAATCGGAAGGAGAAGAAACGGAACCCTGCGGCCCCATTCATTACCAGTACGTTACAACAGGAAGCGTCACGCAAACTAAATTTTTCCCCGAAAAAGACCATGATGCTTGCCCAGCGATTGTACGAGGGTGTGGCTGTTGGGGGTAGAGGCGCTGTAGGCTTAATTACTTATATGCGTACGGATTCGACCCGCTTTTCTACAGAAGCGATAGATATGATCCGGGCTTACGTGAAAAACCGGTACGGCAGCGATTTTCTTCCCGAGTCTCCCAATGTTTTTAAAAACAAGAAATCTGCACAGGAAGCTCACGAAGCAATTCGACCAACTGACGTCGAACTTGAACCAGCATCAATTAAGGAATACCTCGAAAAGGATATGTTTCGTTTGTACGATCTTATCTGGTCCCGGTCCGTCTCTTGTCAGATGGTCCCTGCAATTCTGGATACTACCCAGTTCGATATCAGATCGGGGAAATACCTTTTTCGAAGTAACGGTTCAGTAGTGAAGTTTGCAGGCTTCATGCAAGTGTATGTTGAGTCTGGTGATGAAGAACCCAGCGATCAGACGAAAACCGGAGACCGCATTTTGCCCGCGCTTGAAAAGGGAGAAAAGTTGAAACTGCTGGAAGTACGCCCCGAGCAACACTTCACACAGCCACCTCCTCGGTTTTCAGAGGCCATGTTAGTCAAAAAGCTTGAAGAGGAGGGTGTCGGACGACCCAGTACGTATGCAGCCATCATCAGTGTGATCAAGGACCGGGATTATGTGAATAACGAGGAACGTCGGTTGCTACCGACTGAGTTGGGTCTCTTAATTTCAGATCTTCTTCTGGAGCATTTTCCAGATATTATGACCACCGAATTTACTGCCAACATGGAAGATAAGCTGGACCAAATAGAAGAGGGGAAAACGGAGTGGGTCAAAACGTTACAGACTTTTTATGTTCCGTTTAAGGCCGACTTGGATGAAGCGGAAAAGAAAATGAAAGATCTTAAGGCAGAGGTGGAGGAAACCGACGAAGTTTGTGAGAAGTGTAGTCAACCAATGATTATTAAGTGGGGGCGGTTTGGAAAATTCATGGCCTGTTCCGGATACCCCGATTGTAAAAATACTCGAGAGGTGGCAAAGGAAGGTCCCGATGGGAAAAAGGTTTCCGAGCCCACCGAAGTTGAAGGCTCATGTGAAAAGTGCAGCTCTCCGTTGGTGATGAAAATCGGCCGGTTTGGAAAATTTATTGCCTGCTCAAACTATCCGGACTGTAAATTCACCAAGCCCATTGACCTTGGTATCGCTTGCCCGGAAGAGGCCTGTGAAGGGAAGATCGCTGCCCGCCGGTCTAAAAAAGGAAGAACATTTTACGGGTGTACGGCCTATCCAAAATGCAGTTTTGTGTCCTGGGAGAAGCCGGTGGGGGAGGCGTGCCCCGAATGTAAAAATCCCTTCATGGTCGAGAAATGGAAAAAGAACGAAGATCCTTCCGTTATTTGCCCCAAGTGCAAGTATAAAAAAACCACAGCCGCTTAAGGTTGCGCAGGGGACGCGTGAAAAAATACTTAACTATACTGGGAGCCGGGCTTGCCGGTTCTGAGGCGGCTTGGCAGGCGGCCGAAAGAGGTGTTCCGGTGGTTTTGTGCGAAATGCGTCCGGTTCGCCCCACCCCAGCACATAAAACTCAAAACTGCGCCGAGCTTGTCTGCAGTAATTCCCTAGGCAACAATCAGCCGTATTCCGCTCCACATCTCCTTAAAGAAGAGCTTAGAAAGTTTAACTCTATTGTGATTGGAGTTGGAGATGACCATTCTGTTCCAGCGGGCAGTGCCTTGGCCGTGGACCGGGAATTATTTTCCAAAGAAATTACGGCCAAACTTTCTGCCCATCCCAACATCACACTCAAGCGGGAAGAAGTAACGGAAATTCCAGAGGAAGGACCCGTGATCATCGCTACCGGTCCACTCACATCTCCCAGACTTTCAGAAAATATTTCCCAGTTGATCGGACAGCAATACTTGTATTTTTATGATGCGTTGTCCCCGGTCGTCGATGCCAACTCTATTGACTATACTAAAACCTTTTTTGCGTCTAGGTATAACAAGGGAGGAGATGATTATTTAAACTGTCCATTGAATGAAGAGCAGTATTCGACCCTTGTGCGTGAGCTGAGAATGGGCGAAACAGTTCCTTTAAAATCATTTGAAAAGCCGGTTTACTTCGAGGGGTGTATGCCTATTGAGGACCTCGCGATGCGAGGAGAACGCACTCTGGCGTTTGGGCCGCTCAAACCTGTCGGGTTGCTTCATCCGGAGACCAAAAAACAGTTTCATGCGGTTGTTCAGTTGCGCCGTGAGAACAAAAGTGGAACAGCCTATAACTTGGTTGGGTTCCAGACCAAGCTCACTTACCCGGAACAGAAGCGCGTGCTCAGGATGATTCCAGGGTTGGAAAAAGCGGAGTTTTTCCGGCTGGGGGCGATCCACCGGAATACTTTCATCAACGCGCCTAGCCTGCTCACCCGCGAACTGGATCTCAAACAGGGTGGGGGGATCTATTTCGCCGGACAGATTATAGGAGTGGAAGGCTATGTCGAGTCTGCCGCAATGGGACTGCTCGCAGCATTAAGTGCCGTCGCGCGAATTAAGGGTGAGCGTTACTCCGCTCCTCCTCCCGATACGGCGATGGGTTCTCTGCTCAGTTATGTGACGGGACCCCAAATCAAATCTTACCAGCCGATGAATATCAATTATGGCCTTTTTCAAGTGAACGAGATGAAGATTCGGAAGAAGAGGGAAAGGAATCAAAAAATAGCGGTCAAGGCGCTGGAGAGCATATCGCGGTGGATGGAGTCGCTGGGCGGGAAGATGGGATCGGCCGCATGATCTGGCGCGATGTTTTGTTGGGGTATGGTTTACTCTATTAAGGAAACAACAGAATTAAACATCCAGGTCCTGAACGAATTCGGCTCGCTCCTTGATGAAATGGAAGCGAAACTCAGGATCTTTCCCCATGAGCTGCTGGAAGGCCTTCTCTGTGTTTTCGTGGTCGCCTACCGATACCCGGAGAAGAGAACGGCTTTGAATGTTCATGGTGGTTTGCTTGAGGTCTGCGGGAGGCATTTCTCCCAGTCCTTTGAACCGGCCCACCTCATACCGACTCCCGTTGAGCTTTTTGATGATTTGATCTTTCTCCTTATCGTCAATGGCATAGAACAGGTTTTTTCCTGAATCGATTCGATAAAGAGGGGGCTGGGCGATGAACAGGTTGCCTTGGGTGATCAAGTCAGGCATGAACCGGTAAAAAAAGGTCAGGAGCAGCGTGCAGATATGGGCGCCGTCCACGTCGGCATCGGTCATGATAATGATTTTTCCGTAGCGCAGTTTGTTGTAATCGAACTTAGGTCCGATCCCGGTGCCGATGGCTGATATAAGATTTTGAATTTCGCTGTTGGCAAGAGCCTTGGCTTGGGTTGCCGTTTGCACGTTCAGGATTTTTCCGCGAATAGGGAGGATCGCCTGTGTTTTTCGGTCGCGGGCCTGTTTGCTGGAGCCGCCCGCTGAGTCGCCTTCACAAATAAATAGTTCGGCTTTGTCCCGGTCTACCGTGGCACAGTCGGAGAGCTTGCCAGGAAGGTTGAGCCGATGGGAGATATTGGTTTTTCTCTGTACCGCATCCTTGGCCTGGCGGCTTGCGATTCGTGCCTGCGCGGAGAGTATGATGCGGTTCGCAATCATATCGCCCAGAGTCTGGTTCTCATGCAGATGGTGTTCCAAAGAATGTTTAACCACCGACTCCACCTGGGACGTAATGTCCGAGTTAAGCCGTCCTTTGGTCTGTCCCTGGAATTCAACTTCGCCCTGAAGGTAAACGCTGATAATGGCAATGAGTCCTTCCCGAACGTCGTCGCTCGTGATATTGGAAACGCCCTTGGGTAAGAGAGTGCGTCGGTCGATGTAAGTGCGAAGCGCCTTGGTCATGCCGTTGCGGAATCCCGTTTCGTGGCTACCGCCGTCCACCGTCTTGATGGAATTGGCGTAGGAATGGATCACGGTATCGGTTTCCGAGGCCCACTGGAAGGCGATTTCGAGCCGCATCTTCTGGTTATTTTTCTCGATATAGAACGGAGTCTCTGTGAGGGGGTGGCGGTTGCCGATGATTTTCCCGATGTAATCTTGGATTCCGTTGGGGTACTGGAATGCCTGCTTTCCCCCTTCTCCGCGTACGATAATCTTCAATCCCTTATTGAGAAATGATTTCGATTCGGCCTGCTCTAGTATAGATTTCAGGTTGAAGCTTGTTTTGGGGAAGATTTTCGGGTCGGGTTTAAAGTAAACGGTAGTCCCGTAATTCTTGGAGGCTTTTCCTTTCTTTAGTTGGGAGGTGGCCTTACCGCGCGCATAAGACTGAGACCATTCGAATCCGTCACGTCGTGAGGTGGCCATCAGCTTTTCACTCAAAGCACACACGACGGCCATGCCTACGCCGTGAAGCCCACCAGAAACTTTGTAATTATCTTCGCTGAACTTACCGCCTGAATGTAGGGTGGTGAACAGGATTTCCATGGCGCTCTTTCGGGTTTTGCCGAAAGCGTCGATGGGGATTCCTCTCCCATTGTCCTTGATCGTAAGTCCGCCGTCTTTTTCTAATGTGATCTCAATCGTATTACAGTGACCATTGAGTGCTTCGTCCACAGAGTTGTCTAAGATTTCCCAAACTAAGTGATGAAGTCCGGTGGCGTTGGTGGACCCGATGTACATCCCCGGCCGTTTTCGCACGGGCTCCAGTCCTTCAAGGACTTGTATATTTTTGGCGCTATAGGTTCCCATACGATTCCTGCTTTACTCGACAGTAATAATTTCCCTGCGTTTGGACACGATGACTCCCTGGGCCCCGCGGTTACAGAGACGGATATTGCCGAGGCTAATTTCTTTGGACTTGCCATCTTTAAAAACGAGTGTGGCCTTGCTCTTGAGCCCGGCTACTTTGAATCCAGCCAACGTACTGTCCGCAAGTTTCATGAGGCGGGATCCCATTCCCGCCCCGGTCAGAAGCGACACCTGTTCAACAGGAATGACAATGCCCTTGCCGCTTGCAGAGGCCATAAACAGATAGTCTCCTGTGACCAAGGAGAACCCGATCATGTGGTTGTTGTTTTTCAGGCTCATCAGTTTGCGCCCGGACCGTGTCGTTTCACAAAGATTGGTCATGGGAAAGCGGAATCCGTACCCAGAGCTTCCAAGGACCAGTCCTTCGAGTCCACTCCCATCACCTTCTACAAAACTGAGCCGTTTCTGCCGACTTGGGGAATTCTTTTGCGGAACAGCTTGGCCGACGGTTGTTGCCAGCTCGGCAGGGTCTAGTGAAAGCATGTGGACGACTTTCTCGCCGTCGGCGAATTTAAACAAATTCTGGATCGGCTCACCGAATCCAGCTCGGGTGTAAGGCAGGTTGTAAACCTTGTGCACATAAACCATCCCGCGCGAGGTGAAAAAGGCGACGAGCTCCCGTGTGTTGGCCTTAGCTGTTGCCATCAACCCATCATTTTCCTTGTATTTTAATGAGTTTGGATTAGATAACTTCTTAAACTTCCTTAACCACCCATTGCGGCTGATAACGAGATAGGCGTCCTCGTGTTCGATAAAGTCTTCGGCATTGTATTCGACCGGTTCAACCGTTTTGATTTTGGTTCTTCGCCGATCGCCAAATTTTTTCTCGATTTCTCCGAGTTCACCGCGAACCTCGTGCCAAACCTTCTTGGTCGAGCGCAGGGTGCCTTCGATTTGTTTCTTCTCCTTTAATTTTGCGTCTTGCTCGACAATAATCTTGTCGATTTCCATCGACACCAAACGGTAGAGAGGAATCTCCAAAATGGCGGAAACCTGATCATCATCCAGCTTGAACCCTTTTTTTAATTTACCGTGCGCCTCCTGCTTGGATTTGGAGGAACGGATCATTTTTAGGGCTTTGTCCAGAGTCTTGAAGATTGCCGCAAAGCCTTTGAGGATATGCAGGCGTTTTTCCAGCAGTGCCAGTTCATACTTCAAACGGCGTGTAACTACCTCACGGCGGAAGTCCAAAAAGTGCCGACAAATGTCCTTAAGGGACAGCCGGGCCGGTTCGCCGTTGGGCTGGAGACAGTTGAAGTTTAGTTGAAAGCTGGTTTCCAGATCCGTGTGTCGGATCAAGTAGGCCATGACTTTGTCGGCTTCGGCCCCACTTCTGATTTCAAGCACGATTCGCATCTTCTCGTCGCTCTCATCGCGCACATCGAGCAGTAGCGGGAGCTTTTTGTTGATGATAATTTCAGCGATTCTCTCTATCAAGCGAGCTTTGTTCACCCCGTAAGGAATCGCAGTGATGATGATCTGCCGTTTTCCTCTGGGCAGATCTTCTACTAGCCATTCGCCGCGTATTTTGATCGACCCAGAGCCCTGCTCGTAGGCTTTACGAATCTCCGTTTTGGAGTTGAGGATGATTCCTCCACCAGGGAAATCCGGTCCCTTGATGTGTTTCATCAGTTGCGCCACGGTAGCGTTTGGAGTGTCGATAAGTGCGACCAGGGCGGCTACCACTTCGCTTAAATTATGACTGGGAAATGAACAGGCCATGCCCACGGCGATGCCGGAGGACCCGTTGACCAGTAGGTTGGGCACGCGAGAGGGAAGGACGACGGGTTCCTTCATCGTGTTATCGTAATTGGAGCGGAACTCGACCGTTTCCTTTTTTAGATCGTTCAGGATGTATGATGTAAGGGGAGTCAACCGGCCTTCGGTGTATCGGTAGGCGGCGGGTGCGTCCCCGTCGATCGATCCGAAATTTCCCTTGCCGTCCACCAGTGGGTAGCGCATGGAGAAGTCCTGTGCCATGCGTACCATTGACTCATAAGTGGATGCGTCGCCATGCGGATGATACTTCCCGAGCACCTCGCCGATAATCTTCGCCGACTTCACATGCTTGACTGCAGATGTCAGTCCGATGCTGTCCATCGCATATAGAATCCGACGATGGATCGGCTTCAGTCCATCTCGGACATCAGGAAGCGAACGCGAAACGATTGTCGACAGGGCGTAGGTTAGGAACCGATTTTCCAACTCGTGCTGGATGTCGGACAACTTTTCTTTAGCCATGAATCAAATGAGCCAAATGGTTCTGTGGGGGTAGTTAGAAACTATGAGACCGGAGCCGGGATGAAGCACGCGCTCCTACGGGATTAGGCCAATAGACTATTAAGACCCATTGAATTACATATGCTTACTTATGATGCCCTACCGGGTTGCGAGAGTTGGGTGGCGGTAAGACCTACCCACATGGCGAGACACATTCAATGTATACAGCATGTAAAATTCTAAGGCAAGAAAAATCAATGGGTAACATAAACTTCGGGGAGGAGCTTTCCCCAGAGGCTTGAATTTCATTCCGGTTAGTGTAATTTAAACCCTTTCAAAATACCTACCATCTTAATCCGGGTTAAGGGCCTTGGGTGTAACTGCCCGGTCTTTTGGCAGGTAGAGAAAAACGCCTCATGAATGGAGGCATTACGGTTTTATAGGAGTTGCTCATGGAAGATCAGGAATTACAGGTCAAAGTTATGGCCGCATTAAAAACGGTGATAGACCCGGACCTGCACAAAGATATCGTGGGATTGGGGTTTGTTAAAGAAATGAATGTCACGGGAGGGAAGGTGAAGTTTCAAGTGGAACTGACCACCCCGGCCTGTCCTGTTAAGGAGCAGTTGAGAGCGGAATGTGAGACCAAAGTCCGTGCAATCGATGGTGTCGAGAGCGTGGATGTCGAAATGACGGCAATGGTTCGTACCGCACAGCACAGTCAACCGATCTTGACGAAGGTGAAGAACATCATCGCCGTCGCAAGTGGCAAGGGCGGGGTAGGGAAGTCCACGGTCAGCGTAAACCTGGCGATTGCGCTACAGATGAGCGGAGCCAGGGTAGGGCTGATGGATGGGGATATTTATGGCCCGAGCATTCCTCAGATGCTTGGCATCCCGATTTCTCCTCCTAAAGCGGGATCCGACAACAAGTTTTTCCCACACGAAAAATATGGGATCAAGGTAGTTTCGGCAGCGTTCCTTTCCAAGGAAGGGCAACCGCTCATGCTACGCGGTCCCATGTTAGGCGGAATCATACAGCAGTTTTTGCAGAACGTAGACTGGGGGGAACTCGACTACCTGGTGATCGACTTGCCGCCGGGAACGGGCGATGTACAACTCACCCTTACCCAACGCGCGCCACTTTCAGGGGCAGTAGTAGTAACTACGCCTCAGGAGGTGAGTCTCATTGATGCAGAAAAAGGTGTGCGCATGTTCGAAAGCGTCAAGGTGCCGCTCCTTGGCATCGTAGAGAATATGAGTTATTTCGTGTGCGACAACTGTGACAAGAAGCACCACATTTTCAAGTCGGGTGGTGGCAATACACTGGCCGAGAAGTTTAAGGTTCCCTTCCTCGGAGAAATTCCCTTGGTCGGAGAGGTTGTGGAAGGCGGTGACTCCGGTGTGCCGGTGGTGCTGGGTGACCCGGATTCCCCAGTAAGCAGGGCATACCAAGCCTTGGGTGGACAAGTGGCGGCGCAGTTGAGCATCACTCATTCCAGCGAGGATAAATCGGAGTCCTCCTTTGAATTAGCTTGGAAGGGATAACTCTCATGGTAGAAGAGACTCGCTCTCAAGTTTCCGACCCATCGCCAAAAAATGTCCGCCAAGTCGATCCCAAAACTCTAGAAATCATCTGGACTGATGGGCATGAATCGGTTTATAGCGTGCGACATCTGCGAGAGAATTGCCCCTGTGCCAGTTGCATCGATGAGTGGACAGGAGAAAAACGGATTGACCCATCCTCGATTTCAGAGAATATCCAGCCCCTTAACCTGAAGTCGGTCGGGCTCTATGCCATTCAGTTTTTCTGGAACGACGGACACGATACTGGATTCTACTCACACAAACTGATGAGAAAGCTGTGCCAATGTGGGGAATGCTGTAGCGGAAAACAGGAAGCTTAAATTAGGTATTGCTAAACCGGCTTACATACGGCATTCTGCTCCAAGAGAGGAGAGAGAAACAGTATGGATAATTCATTTCTTGCGCCCTCGTTCAAAGAGAAATTCTGCAGTCACGAAAATGCCGTAACCCTCGACTATGATATCGGTATCGAGCATTGCCCTTTTTGCGGTGCGCTGGGTCATTACAACATTAATACCGATCGGGTCGAGTGGGTCCTCCCCGAATACTTACAGAAGCAAGAGTTAAACTAACCTCAAAGTCCCCCCCCAAAGGCATAGTCTTTTAAAACGAAAAATCATTCCCCTGGAATGGTCTGTGTTTTTCCAGTAATCAGAGTTCCCCATTGATGGTCCTTTCTCAGTCTAGGACTTCGATGGAGCGTTATCCGGCTACATGCCAACTTTTTCTCGAACCTCGTCCATAAGTTTACCATCGATTACAGTAATACCTCGTTCGCGCGCAAAACTGAGGACGGTTTTCTTCGCCATGTTACGCACGAAGAAGGGAACTCGCTGAATGCGCTCCTTGGCCTCATCAGTCCACTCAAAATCGTTGTCCTTTGGGGCCGATTTTTTGAGTTCCTCTTTGCCCTCGGCGAGGGCTCCGGCTACCACGCCCATGGGAGCGGCCTTTGTTTCACCCCCAGGGTCGCCCATTTGTACGCCCAATTTGCTTACAAACTCGGTTTCGAACTTGTTCGTTAACATGGCGATCGAATGGCCACATTTTTTACACTTAAACTTCATAGCTAGATTCTTTTTTTCTTCCGGCATGATGCCGCCAGTCTGAGTTTCCATCTGCTCGTCGCAGGGAATGCAAAGGAATTTCATCACCCCTCCTAAATGAGTGTGTTTAGTTAAATGGCTTTCAATATTTGGTCAACGACCGAGCCGATAGCTTTGCCGGTGACCGAGCCCTTATGCTCCATATAGTATAGCGACCCTGAGTCTGTTCGCTGTCCTATTCTCGGGTCGAAAGGAACTTTCCCGAGGTAGGGAATATTTTTTTTCATTGCCAGTTCATGCACGTCCTCACCTTCGAAAAGCGGCCCTTCCTCGTCGCAGTGCGGACAGGTATAGCCGGCCATATTCTCAACTAGTCCGATGATAGGTACGTTCATCTTATTATTCTTTGTGATTGATTTGGTAACGATGTGCTGGGATAGGGGGGAGGGGATGGTGATCTCCACCACACCAGCGAGTTCCGGGATGAGGCCTCGGATGTTGTCGATGCGATCGGATCCCGGTGGCATATCGATCAGTAAAAAATCCAGGTCGCCCCATTGGGTATCCGCGACCAGTTCGCGTAGGGCGGTCGATTCCATGGTGCTCACCCACGTTGCGTTCATTTCGGGTTCGTCAGTCCACATTATGGGGGAGTCCGGACTCGACAACAGCATGTCCATGGACATCAACTTGATCCCGTGGGCACCGGTGCCAGGTTGAACGCCGTTTTCATCTACTACGAGTTTTTGCGTGTGTGTGAGACCCAGCAGATGGCAGATGCTGGGTCCGTTCAGGTCGGCGTCCAGAATGCCCACCGTATGGCCTCGGTCGACCAAGCAGGCAGCTACGTTAGCGGTGAGTGAGCTTTTGCCCACGCCGCCCTTGCCGCTCATGAGAGCGATTTTATGCTTGATGCGATCCAAGCGCGATCGAAGTTTTTCTCCCAGCGCCTGAACCTGTCCAACGATATTAGACCCACCGTCCCCGGCTAGGTCATCATAGGTCTTCATACGAGAAACTCCTCCATAGAGAGATGAACGAGGTGTCTGTTAAAGATGCGATTGCGGGAGAGACGATTTAAAAAAAATCAGCTTATTCAAAATAGGTTTTTCGTGTAAATGAACTCCCGATTCTATACAAAAAGACAGTTGTTTTAAAGGCCAGAATCGCCTCTCGATTTTTACATTGACCTAGGGGCCCATTTTCCATTAGATTTATAGGTTTTGTGGCACTCAATACGGGATCACCGCTCATGTCATTGACCAAAGAAGACCGAAAACTCATCGAAGAAGAAGAACAGCTTTTTCAGGAAACGCTCGAGTCCTTGTGCGGGCAGTTGCCACAGGCGCAATCAAGCAAGATTTTGGCCAACCTCTCAGCCCGGGAACTCACCTGCCAAGTTGTCAATGAATGGAACGCTGAGGAGCGTCAGCCTCTCGTTTCTGACGAGGCTGTTGCTCATAAAGTGTTCGACATCCGAAAGGATTCCGACCATGTCCTCATGGAGCTGATCGCCGAACCCTATTTTGGCCGAGTGGTTACGGCGGAAGAGGATGGGCGTGAGGTGTCCTTCAAGATTGGGAAGAAGAGCAATATTGAAGCCGGTATCGTCGACTGGCGGAATGGTCCGATCTCGGGTCTGTTCTTCAACTACAAGCAGGGCGAAGAATTTTTCGAGACCATCAACGAACGTGAGCGAATTGGGAGAATTAAAGTTCGCAATTCCTATAAGACGGAAAACGGTAGATTGGTGCAGATCGAGACGCCTGACGGTGTGTTCCGCTGCAGGGACAATGGATGGGAAAAAGTGGAAGTGGAGCAGGAGGTAGCGGCACACCGGTCGCGGGGATACCACTCCCGCGAAAAGCGCCTGCCCAGCATCCTGTCACTTATTACCCGCGAGCAGTACGAAATGATCACCACCGACTCCGACCGCCCAGTTGTTATTCAAGGATCAGCCGGATCGGGGAAGACGACAGTGGCGCTTCACCGGCTCGGGTGGTTGCTCCACGAAGAAAACTCCAAAGCCCAGGCCCAGAATACCCGCGTGATTGTGATGAACAAGTCGCTTCAAGCTTATGTGTGTGCCACGTTACCTTCGATGGGTATACGCGGGGTTGAGACGGTCACCTTCAACAGCTGGGCTCTATCCATTATTCGGCATGCTACCGATGGGCGGGCTTTTTTTAAATCCCGGGAACTGCCGAGGTTTATCGAAGAAATCAAGTTTTCAGAAGGGGTCCTGGCTGCTTTGTCGCTTTTCGTCGATCGGCAAACCCGAGGTGTCTCTGCCGCTGTGACCGAAGAATTTTCCCGTCGTCCACAATTGCTGGAGCGGTGGAAGCAAGCCCACTCCAAAGCG
The DNA here is from genome assembly GCA_964631515.1 of uncultured Nitrospinaceae bacterium. Lineage (GTDB taxonomy): Bacteria > Nitrospinota > Nitrospinia > Nitrospinales > VA-1 > CAJWLY01. The sequence goes on along the minus strand of CAZVZT010000020.1, from coordinate 2,050 downwards.
TCCTTGCCACGGTTAAGAGATTTTATTCACGATGTTAAGGAATCTAACCTGGGTGAAGGGGAAAAGAAGAAAGCTCTAGGATTTTTGCAGACCCTACTCATCGGCTTGGAGGACCATATCGGGAACCTCTACGATTTGTTGTCGGATAAAGATCTGCTTGCGGGTTGTTTGTCTCTGGGGTCCAAACAGGGGGAACACTTGGATTACCTGACCCGTCTCACTGAAAGGAATCGAGAGAAGAGTCACCTGGACTATTTTGATATGCCCCTCATGCTGCGTCTGATTCAACTCAAGCATGGCGGGCTGCCGGATAAAAGAGGGGGCATTCTCGAACTTGATCACCTCGTTATCGATGAAGCGCAGGATTTTGGTCCAGTCGAGTTTGCGATCATGGTCGACGCGGTTCGGGACAGGCGCCATCTCACCATTGTGGGTGATATTTCCCAGAAAATTCTTTTTTCCAGAAAATTCATCGGTTGGGACAGCATTCTAAACATCTTGGGCATTCCAAAAGATGACCTTATTCACCTGGAGATTTCCTTCCGATGCACTGTGCCTATTATGAACCTGGCCCGCAAAATTGAGGGAAGCTCGGGCGAGATTCCCTTTGGTCGTCCGGGAGCGGCTCCTGTTTGGCACCTAGCTAGCGATCGGGATGACGTACTGGAGACGGTAGCACGCTGGACCCAGCGACTGCTGGCGGAAGATCCATATAGACTTATTGCTCTTATCTGTCGGTACCCCAAGCAGGCGATGGAATTGAAGGAAGAACTCACCGAAATGGTTTCCGAGGAAATCCGCGTAGGATACCGTGAACAATTTTCCTTCGAGCCAGGAGTCCTCACCACTAACATTCATCAGGTGAAAGGACTCGAATTCGATGCAGTGGCGCTAATAGAGCCCTCCGAGGCGCATTATCCACAGCGTCAGACCGAAAGCCGGAACATGCTCTACACTGCGGTTACCCGCGCTCAGGATGACCTTCTGCTCATTGGAGAGCAACCTTTTTCCTTAACTTTTTCTAAGTAAACTGTTGTTTTTAAACATATATTTTTTTTTGAACTGGGTGCATAGGTGTCCTTGCAAAAACCAACAGAGAGCATATATTGCAGTTGGGAAGTATAGAATACTAACCCTCTCAAGGAGGCTGTAGAGGAGCCTTGAATCCACCGGACAAGTTAGTTGGTCGAGAGTTGAGTAGAGTTCGAGCATAAGCGAGAACATACCTGCTGAGTGAAGGCAGGCCTAAGAGAGGAAAAACGCGTTGGCAGTTTCACAACGCGTTTTTTATTACAAAAATCAGGAGTTTCTGTGAGGCAGAAAATCAAGCTGATTGTTGAATTCGAAGGGAGTGCCTATCACGGGTGGCAGGTCCAGCCTAACGGGATCACCGTTCAGGAGGTTCTTCAAAGCTGCCTGCAAAAAATCACCAAGAAAAAGACTACGGTGATCAGTTCCGGCAGGACAGATGCGGGGGTTCATGCCGAGGCGATGCCGGCCCATTTCATCACGGACTCGAAAATGAGCGAACGCGAATTCATGAAGGCATTTAACAGCCTGCTTCCACATGACATCGTGGTGAAAGATGTTGCGTTTGTGCCAATGGATTTCGATGCTCGCCGGTCGGCAACAAAAAAAACCTACCGCTATACAATTCTCAACCGGGATTATCCGGCGGCCTTGTTCTACAGGCGGTGCATGTTTGTTCCGTTTCCCATGGATATTCCCGGTATGAGGCGGGCCAAGCAATATCTTGTGGGCGAGCACGATTTTTCCGCTTTTCGTGCTTCAAACTGCGAAGCAAAGAATCCCATCCGCAAAATACACAAAATCGACCTGATCAAAAAAGGCGATTTTATTTACCTGATCTTTGAAGGAAACGGTTTTCTCAAGCACATGGTGCGTAATCTTGTGGGTACCTTGGTTGAGGTGGGGCGAAGGCGCATGAAAGCGGCGGAGGTACGAGCCATCTTGGAGTCTAGGGACCGCAATCGTGCCGGCCCTACCGCCCAACCGCAGGGACTGTGCCTAGTGAATGTGGTGTATCCAA
>CAZVZT010000019.1:1765-14938 GCA_964631515.1 uncultured Nitrospinaceae bacterium | reverse complement strand
AATTCTTAACATCCGTGGGAAGATGGGCTAGCTTCAATGCCGCCGCTTTCGCCTCTGTGGCAATCTCTGTAACAGTTTTGTTCATTATAATTTCTAGTTATTCGGTTTTTATTTAGATATCTGTGGACCACAAAATATCATAGAAAAAACCCCAACAAAAGCTTCGCAGGCTCATCGTTCAAGGAGAACTCTCCTCCCCCGCGTAGATCGGATTGCTGATGTCAAAATTTGGGGAGGTCTCAAGGGACTGTCGCCCCGCTTCACCAATCTCGTTACCCCACATCTTAAGAATCCAGAGTTTGGGCAGTGTCTTCGAGGCAGCTAGCGACGACGCCCCATCCTTTGTAACCCCATTCCACTGCAGGTCGAGTTCTTCGAGATTCTGTAGGGTGCCCGACCTAGCCACCGCTGCCACACCCCTGTCTCCGATTGTATTCTTTTTCAATACGAGCACCCGTAGATTTTTCACCACGGGCGATTCAGCAAGCGCTTCCACCCCTTTAGCCCCAACATGGTTTCCGAAAAGATCAAGTACTTCTAACGCGCGAAGATAAGGCGATCCCGCTAACGCCTTCAACCCAGTATCACTAATACCGTTATCGCCGAGCTTGAGTTCCTTGAGATGCCGCAGACTTCCCGATTGAGCGATCGCCTGCGCTCCTTCATCGCCTATCCCATTACTGGTAAGATTGAGAGCTTCCAAGTGGATCACATTCTCAGAATCTGCAAGCGCCCGCACACCAGCCTCCCCGATCCTGTTCCATTGCAGGTTGAGGTTTCGCAGGTTCCTGAAATTTTCCGACTTGGCGATCAATTCGGCCCCTCTAGCTCCGACCCTGTTGGACAGCAGGTTGAGAACCTCAATTTTCTTGAGGTACTTCGACCCAGCCAACGCCTCGATCCCAGCATCTCCGACGTTTTGCCCATAAAGCCCAAGAATCTTCACCCGCTTAAGCAGGCGCGATTGAGCCAGCCTCCCAACCCCCCTATCTTCCAAGTTACCGACGTTTTTAAAATCCAGCAAGGCCCCGTCATGTTTGAGCTCCTTGAGTATGAGCTCATTGATATCGTATGCGACAACAGAAGAAGAAAACGAGATACAAAAAAAAACCAATGCACACGATGAAGTCCATTTCATGTCGCACTCTTACACGGATGCTTCGCTACTAAGACGTATATAAGCTGCCTTCAATAAGCTCAAAGCGATAAAATTATTATCACGTTGCCCCTATCGAAACGCAAAATCAATTATGCGAACTTTTCAGCAAAGCATACTAAGGAAAATTATGGACGGTTATATGAACTTCCAGCCCATCCTGAACCCAACCGATGTTGCTGTGACCTGCAACGGTGTGGATGATTCCGTTCGTATCAATTTTTCGGATGCGGTTATTGTCCCGGTCGGAAAAGTAAATATTTTTCTGCTGGTCGAATACCATGCGGAACGGCCCTTTGATGCCGGCTTCGACGGCCATTCCACCGTCACCACCATATCCAGGCATTCCGTTACCCGCTTTGCGGGAGATTGTCCCGCCCGTGTCTACCTTGCGAATACGATGACTGGTCTGTTCGACGATATACAGGGCGCCGTCCGGGCCGATGGCGAGCCCACCCGGTGATCGCACCCCAGCCTCCAGCGCTGAGCCACCATCGCCGTGATCGGCAAAATCCCCATTCCCCGCCACAACAGCGATGTCCCCGCCCACACCGATGCGCCTTACCTTACTACTTCCCGAGTCGGAAAAATAAATGCTCCCCGCCGAATCGACGGCGATACCGTTGGGATGCACCTCTTCGCCCAGCGAAGCCAGGTTCGCACCTGCGATGGTGGTAATGGTGCCTTTGGTATCGATCTTACGAATGTTCCGGTTGATGATATCGGTAATATAAACGTTTCCATTCCGGTCCGTCGTGATATCGCTGATGGTATGAAAGGAAGCCTCGGCAGCAGGCCCGCCGTCACCTGTATTCCCCTGCCTCCCGTTTCCAGCGAAGTGAGTGATGACACCCTCGCGATCGACTCGGCGCACGACCCATCCATTCCCCGATCGGCTGGTAACATAAACGTTGTCCATGTGATCGATCGCTATGGTCTCGGGCAAATGGAGCGCCGCATTCCTCGCCATCCCGCCGTTACCTTCATTACCCTGTTTCCCATTACCGAACACCGTATGGATGATCCCGTCAGGTGACACCTGCCGAATCCTATGGTGCAACCGGTCTGCGAATAACACATTGTTCTGACTGTCCACAACAATCCCAGAGGGCACATCGAGCGTCGCTCCAGGACCTGGGCCGCTGTCCCCCCGAAAAAACGATTTCCCGTTTCCCGCCACCGTTTCCACCGTCTGCCCCTCTAACCCTACCTGGCGCAAACGAAAATGGTTGCGATCCACGACCAGCAACCGGTCCGCCCCATAAAGCGCCAGTGCAAACGGCAAGTGCAAGGTCGTTTCAGCAGGGATTTCGTTATCTCCATTGAACTCCTTCTGCCCCGTTCCCATGAAGGTGGTGATAACCCCTAGCCGGTCTATCTTGCGGATGCGGTTATTGTTGCGGTCTGCGACATAAACAACCCCCTTTCCATCCACAATAACATCGGTTGGATAGGCAAGGCTTGACTGCGTGGCCGGACCGTAATCTCCATCGAAGGAATGGGCGCTATCGCCTGCAAGCGTGGTGATGATGCCTCGCGAATCCACCTTACGCACACGGTTGTTGCCCCGGTCGGCAATGTAAAGGTTCCCTTCCCGGTCAAGACAGATGCCGAACGGGTACTTCAAAAGTGCATCCTCGGCCGGACCATAATCTCCACCATAACCCGGCGATCCTATACCAGCGACCGTCGTGATCGTGCCATCTAAGTCCACTCTCCGGATGCGGTTGTTGGAACGGTCGGAGATATACAGGTTCCCGGCAGCATCTAAAGCGATATCCGAGGGTAGGTTAAGCATCGCTTCGACCGCTGGTCCGCCATCACCACAACAATCGGGTTCACCTACTCCCACAACGGTGGTGATGATCCCATCTGAATGGATCCGACGTACCCTGTGGTTGTTACGATCGGCCACGTAAAGACTGCCGTTATGAAAGGCCAGACCAGCAGGAAAATTAAGGGAAGCTTCCAGAGCCGGGCCACCGTCGCCACCGTATCCGGCTACTCCGTTCCCTGCGATGGTGGTAATAATACCGTCGGGGCTAACTTTCCGGATGCGGTTCTGCGAGCGGTGTGAGATATAAATATTGCCCTCCGGATCGCTTGCGACCCCATCCACCAGCGTCAATACGGCCGAGGTGGCCGGGCCGCCGTCACCGATGGTCTTGTAAGGAAAGACCGGGCCCGCAAGCACGGAAACGGCCCCCATCCCAAACCAGACCAGAAGGGTTAAACAGTGTATTACTTTCATATAAATATACTTTAAATTAATCAACTTATAGCATAATTTATAAAGTTTTACCTTATATTAGAATTTGGCTTAATTCGGATCAGCGGGTGATGATTTGAAGTTTCCCTTCCTTATTGTATTTGAAAGCAGCAACCAAGGTTTTCTCGCCCAAATGATTCTTCACCATATCGAGGGTCTCCAGGCGGGGGAACGATTTAGATTTAATCAGCGCTACCGCACCTATATCGGATAAATTATTCTGCCCGAGATAGAGCGACTTGAGATTCTGAAACGGTTTCGACCGGGCCAAGGTCAATGCTCCCTGGTCGCCGATTTCGTTACGGAACAGGTTGAGGGTTTCCAGTTCAGGAAAAATATCCGGACTCGCCAAGTAGCCGGCACCGGCCGGGGTCACCAGATTGTCATTGAGCATGAGGGTCTTCACCTGCCTGAAGTTATCTGATTGGACCATCAACTCCAGGCTCTCATCCCCGATCTCGTTCTTCCACAATTTCAGGATTTCTAGATTTTTGAGATACGGAGATTCCGACAGCGCCTTGAGCCCCAGATCACCAACTAGGTTCCCCCACAGATCGAGGTGTTTTAGATTAGCCGCTTGAGGCGATTTGGCTAGCGCCTTTACCCCGCGATAACCAATCTTGTTGCCCTGGAGCAGAAGAGTCTCGACACCGGAAAGCAACACCATTCCACTGAGCACTTTCGCTCCTTTTGAGCCGATACGCATACCGCTCAAATCCAACATCTTCCCGTCTTTGCTTAAGCGGCTCTGGATCAACTGTTCCATACCCTCTCCAGCAAAACTGGCGCTGGAAATCGATAGAACCAAAGACAAAATCAGACTAAAAGATTTGAACTTGGGGGGAGTCATGAAAAAAAACCGGCTCATAGTTTTAATTCATTACCTGTGGTGGAGGTGGAGAAGCGGCTCTTCTTCACCAAACCAATGGCATGGGGGCAAGCTAGGAACGATATCCTTTACTCTCATTTGCCCCAGTTTTTGGGCTAGACTACCAGATATTTGAAGATGGTATAGACTATTTTAGTCCCCGCCCGGATCGTGCCAGCAACAGTTCCAGTGATCTTGGAGACACCAATCCGCTCCCGGTACCGGACGGGAATTTCCCTGATTCGCAACCCGTGCTTGACGGCCTTGATCTGCATTTCTACCGTCCAGCCGAAATTAGTGTCGCGCATACCAATATTTTTCAAGGATTCGTATCGGATCGCCCGGAATGGCCCAAGGTCAGTAAATTGGTGCCCAAAAAACAGATTTATTAGGAAAACTGCCAGTTTGTTTCCGTATCGGGCTTGGGGCAGTAGTGCGCACCGGCTTTCGAGAAGAATCATCCGGCTTCCTAAGACGAAATCGACCTCCCCTTCTCGAATCGGCTGGACGAGCTTCTCTAGCTCTTCCGGGTAGTCGCTGTAATCGCCATCGACAAACACAACGATTTCCGGTCCGTCCAGCTCGGATATTCCCTTAAGGCAGGCAGAACCGTAACCGCGCCGATTTTCCTGAACCACACGCGCGCCATGATTGCGGGCCACACACGCAGTATCATCGGTGCAACCGTTGTCCACAACGATGACCTCATGTAGTTTGTCCCTGGGAAGATCGTCGAGAACATGCCCTATGGACTTCTCTTCGTTAAAAGCGGGAATGATGACGGATATGCGGGGGTCCATGACGCCACCCGGTTAATTGAGGTCAGCGAGGGCCTGTTTTATTGAGCCAACAAACTTGGCCAGCTTCTTTTCGCGCTGGGCCGGGTCGGGGTTCTGCTCCACAAGCTTCATAACAGCGCTTCCGACAATGACACCGTCGGACACCTTAGCTGCATCTCGGGCCTGATCCGGACCCGAGATACCAAACCCGACCAGCACCGGAAGCTCTGTCACCTGTTTGATCGACGCTACTTTGTCACACACCCCAGCGGCAAGTTCGGTGCGTGTTCCGGTCGTCCCAGTGAGAGAAATGTAGTAGATGAACCCGCGGCTACGCTCGGACACCATGCGTACACGCTCATCAGTACTGGTGGGCGCAAGCAGGTAGATCATGTCGAGCCCTTTCTCATCGGCATAGGAGAAAAACTCGCTTGCCTCTTCTGGAGGCAGGTCGGGAATGATCACACCGTCTACTCCGGCAGATAGCGCATCATCAACAAACTTTCTCTCTCCATAGACGTAAACCGGGTTATAGCTGGTCATCAAAACGATCGGGAGGTCGCGGCTTTTGCGTATCTCATGGACTAGCGCGACGATCTTCTTGAGCGTCGTGCCACTTTTGAGTGATCGCAGGGCCGACGCTTGAATAACAGGCCCATCGGCCAGTGGATCGGAAAACGGCACGCCCAGCTCAACGATGTCCGCCCCACTCTCGTCGATTACATCAAGGATGCTTTTTGTCGATTCCAGATCGGGATCGCCCGCCGTCACGAATACAACGAGGGCTTTCCTGTTTTTGGCCCCCAGCATCTCAAAACATTTTCCAATGCGGCTCATAGATCATCTCCTATCCGTTCGGATACTTGTGTCACATCTTTATCGCCGCGTCCGGAAAGACAGACTAAAATCACTTCGTCCTTCTTCATTTTTGGAGCCATCTTTGCCACTTGGGCAATGGCGTGGGCCGACTCCAAGGCAGGGATGATCCCCTCCTGTTTCGACAGCAGTTTAAATCCGTCCAGCGCCTCATCATCGGTAATGGTCTCATACTGGGCGCGTTCGATGGATTTCAAATGACTGTGCTCGGCCCCCACACCGGGATAGTCGAGTCCGGCAGAAATCGAATGGGCTTCCCTAATCTGCCCATCATCGTCATGGAGGAGATAGCTCATCATCCCGTGCAGGACACCGGATCTGCCGTGACTGAGTGATGCTCCATGTTTTCCCGTCTCAATGCCGAGTCCGGCTGCCTCGACGCCCACTAACTTCACTTTTTTGTTCTGCACAAACGGATAGAACAAGCCCATAGAATTACTACCACCGCCAACGCAGGCCACGCAAACATCGGGTAAGCGCTTTTCTGCTTCCATAATTTGTTCAATCGCCTCATCGCCGATGATACGCTGGAAATCGCGCACGAGCATTGGGTACGGGTGGGGTCCGACCACCGACCCGATAATATAGTGCGTCGTTTCGACGGTAGTGATCCATTCGCGGATGGCGTCGCTGGTGGCATCCTTTAGCGTACGCGTACCAGCTGAAACGGGGATTACCCGCGCACCCAGTAGCTTCATGCGAAACACATTGAGTTCCTGCCGTTTCATATCCTCTTCACCCATGAACACATCGCACTTGAGCCCGAACAGCGCCGCCGCTGTCGCTGTGGCTACCCCATGCTGTCCGGCACCCGTCTCGGCGATCACCCGCTTCTTACCCATACGGAGCGTGAGTAAGGCGCTTCCAATGGTGTTATTGATTTTGTGAGCCCCCGTGTGAGTGAGGTCTTCGCGCTTGAGATAAACCTTCGCACCGCCCAAGTGGCGCGTCAGACGCTCAGCAAAGTAAAGGGGAGTCGGACGCCCTACATAATGTTTTAGGTAGAATTTAAGTTCCTCGTGGAATTTTGGATCGTTTTTCGCTTCGCTGTAGACCCGCTCCAATTCCTCCAGCGCTGGCATCAATGTCTCGATGACATACCTGCCTCCATACTCACCGAAATGTCCACGCACATCGGGAAACGTCATGTCCTTTGTCTTGTCGTCCACATTTGACTCCAAAAAATACTAACTAAAACTGTACAGAACCTCTAGATTGCAGGCCCCTCTCTTAGCTCTCAAAATCGGGTGCGTTCTATCCTTATTTATGAAAATTAAGGATTTTGTATCCGTGCTTCCCCGCGTTCACCCTTCGCTTTTTATTTCTACAGACTCTGCTACTCAGCGGTAGAGTCCTGTAAAAACTTCCTGATGGATCTCATGAACTCTTCAACCTTCATCGGGTCCTTCTTCCCCGCTGATTGCTCCACGCCAGAACAAACATCAACACCGTAGGGCCTCACCCGGTGAATGGCGGTATACACATTATAGGGGTTGAGTCCGCCTGCGAGAATAACCGGGCCTTGTTTTTTCGCACGAAAAACTAGGTTCCAATCAAAAGTCTCACCCGTCCCACCGCGTTTTTCTTCATTATACGCATCGAGGAGAAATCCGCTAACATCATAATCCTCCAACCCGATTAACGAGCTGCTGTCCTTCACCTGAACAGCCTTAATGACCCGGTGCTTGACGCGCCTGCAAAATGCCGGGGACTCATCACCATGGAGTTGGACCGCCGTAAGACGGCACTGCTCGGCAATTCGGTTGACCTGGTCCGAGGTCTCGTTCACAAAAACACCCACGGTTTCGACAAAAGGTGGGAGTTGAGAGATGATCCCCTTTGCCTCTTTCGGAACGACATAACGCGGGCTCTTCTTGTAAAAGATGAACCCGACCGCATCGGCGCCGCTTTCCACTGCAAGCTGTGCATCCTTTAGGTTGGTCGTGCCGCAAATCTTGACCTTAACCCGCGGCTGAAGTTTTTTCATTGCTGATCAATCCGATAGAAAAATAAGCTACTTGGTAAGAAGTTCTACTTTAAACTGGAAGCACGCCCGTAAACTCCTTTAACTTTGCCCCAATGTCCTCAGCAGTCATCAGGCTTTCACCTATCAAAAACGCATGTGCCCCGCACTCCTCGAATTCCTCGATCTCTTTTCGACCGTGAATACCGCTTTCGCATACCAGCGTGCTCCCGGGCGCCTGGAGCGCCATCGGGATCAGACGCCGTGCAATGCCGAGGTCCGTCTTGCCGCTGGCCAGGTCCCGGTTATTGATGCCCAGAAGAGTCGCCTCAGCAGAGAACGCTTTTTCTATATCCTTCTCATTGTGCGACTCCACCAGCGCGGGGAGTCCGACCTCCTTTCCCAGCGCCAAGAGGTCCGCTAAGTGACTCTTATCCAGCCAGGTGGCAATAAGAAGAAAAAAATCCGCCCCGAATGCTCGCGCTTCGTAGACCTGATACTCGTCGAAAATGAAGTCTTTGCGCAGAAGCGGAACATTTGTCACTTCTCGCGCATCTTCGAGCGTTGTGAGCGTACCACCAAAATAGGTCGACTCAGTGAGGATCGACAACGCCGCCGCTCCGTTGGAGTCATAGGTCTCGGCAATGTCTACCGGGTTGGCGTTTTCCCGAAGTTGCCCCTTAAAAGGGGTACGCGGCTTGACCTCGGCGATGATACGTGAGGAGGCTCCTGGTTGCAGAACCTTTTCGATGTCTCGTACCTGGTAATCTCGCTCGGCGATCCGGTCCTTCAGATCCGAGAGCGAGACCTGTCGTTTGACACTCGCTAGCTCCTCCTTTTTATCTGCAAATATTTTATCGAGTATGCTGGGCATAAAAAAATTATAATGAACCCGAATTCATCCCCCGCTCATCCTGCACAGATCAGCGAGTTTTTTTGCGGCTTCGCCTGAATCGATAGACTCCCGGGCCATTTTAGTTCCATCTTCCAGGGTTTCGGCTCTGTCAGCAGCAATAATTGCCACCGCTGCGTTCATCAATACTATATCCCGTCTCGGTCCTTTTTCCCCCGACAACACTTTTTTTACAATCTCCGCATTCTCCTCGGGCGTACCGCCTTTGAGTTCCTCTAATGCACAGCGTTGCAGCCCAAAGTCCTCAGGCTTTACAATATATTCCCTTATTTTTCCAGTATTTAATTCACATACCCTCGTGTCACCTGTGAGGGTAATCTCATCCAATCCGTCACACCCGTGGACAACGAAAGCATGCCGACTCCCGAGTTCCAAGAGAACACTTGCAATCTGCCCAAGCCGCCCACCGTCGTATATGCCAAGCACCTGAGCGTGTGCGCCAGCCGGATTCGTCAGAGGTCCGAGCAAGTTGAAAATAGTGCGAAATCCTAGCGCCTTCCTCACGCCAGCAGCGTGGCGCATGGCCCCGTGCATAAGCGGCGCGAAAAGAAATCCTATTCCTACCTCTTCCAAACACTTCTCGACTGTCGTTTTGTCAGCTTCAATGTTAACGCCAAGACACTTCAGCACGTCGGCGCTTCCAGACCGGCTAGAAACAGCACGATTACCATGCTTCGCCACGGTGGCACCGGTCCCGGCCACGACGAACGCGACAGTGGTAGAAATATTAAACGTATCGGCCCCGTCGCCCCCGGTGCCGCAGGTATCGACTATCGTGTCGACATTAACGGCCAGCTTTTCCGCCTTGTCGCGCATAACCTTTGCCGCACCGACAACTTCAGAGACACTTTCCCCCTTCATTTTGAGTGCGGTGAGGAATGCTCCCAACTTTGAGTCTTCGATTTGACCTTCCATGATCTGTGTCATGACCGAGACCATTTCGTCCTCACAGAGGTCTTTATTACTAATGATTTTTCCAAGCGCGTCGTGAATATTCATAAGAAAAACCAGCCCATAGTTTCTAGTGATATGGTCTTACACACAATAGCACCAATCCCAAAACCCAAGGTCACCCGGTAGTAGGCACTTTTCCGGCCCCTCGGTTTGATGAAGCTCGGGGCAATACAAATTATTAATTCAGACACCATCACTACTCCAAGCCTAGCCCAGCGGGGGCATAGTTAGGAAATTTTTGAGTAGGTCTTTCCCGCTGGTGGTGAGAATAGATTCTGGATGAAACTGCACTCCCTCGATGAACATCTTCCGGTGCCGCAATCCCATAATCTCGCCGTCATCGCTTTCAGCGGTGATATCGAATCCGTCGGGCACAGTTTCCCGGTCTAACACTAGTGAATGATAGCGCGTTGCCTCAAATGGATTGGGCAGGCCCAAGAACAATTTCTTCCCATCGTGCTTTACCATCGAAGTCTTGCCGTGCATGAGCTTTCCAGCCTTGATGATCCTACCACCAAAAGCGTGGGCTATTGACTGGTGACCGAGGCAAACTCCCAGTAGAGGCACCTTGCCCGCAAAATGTTTCGCCACTTCGATGGAGATGCCCGCTTTCTCGGGCGTACAGGGTCCGGGCGAAATAACAATCCGCTCCGGGCTCATGTCTTCGATTTCCTTAAGGGTGATCTTGTCGTTTCTATGCACCACCACGTCGGCTCCAAGCTCACCTAAATACTGTACAAGGTTGTAGGTGAACGAATCGTAGTTGTCGACCATCAAAATCATCAGGTCAGCCCTTTCTCTGCCAGTTCGATAGCCTTGAGGAGCGCCCTACCCTTGCTCATGGTTTCCTCGAACTCATTCTCCGGAATCGAATCGGCCACCACTCCGGCACCAACGCCCAGATAGGCGGTGCCGTTCTTAACCAGAAGCGTGCGGATAGCGATAGCGGTGTCCATGTTACCGGTGAAGCTGATGTACCCTACCGCGCCACCATAGAGTCCGCGCCGTGTCGGTTCTAACTCCTCAATAATCTCCATGGCGCGTATCTTGGGTGCGCCAGAGAGCGTTCCCGCCGGAAACGTCGCCTTGAGAACGTCGTAGCAGTCGAGCCCGTCCCTCAATTTACAACGCACATTGGAAACGATGTGCATAACGTGCGAGTACCTCTCGATGGTAAACTTCTCGTTTACTTCGACTGTACTCGTTTCTGCGACACGACCCACATCGTTACGGCCCAGATCAACCAACATGATATGCTCGGCAAGTTCCTTTTCGTCGCTTAACAGGTCTTCTTCCAGCGCCTGATCTTCTTCTTCGTTCTGCCCGCGCTTACGCGTTCCAGCAATAGGGCGCACCTCCACATCATCTCCTTCAAGCCGCACCAGGATCTCGGGCGACGACCCCACAACACTGAGTTCACCGAATTTCAGGTAGTACATGTAGGGCGACGGATTAATCGTGCGGAGCGCACGGTAAATAGTGAAAGGATCTTTACTGATTTTAAACTTCAACCTTTGCGCCAGAACCACCTGGATGGCATCGCCTTCCAGAATATAGTTCTTAACTTTACAAACCGCGTCCTTGAATTTTTCCTTTTCAAAATTGGATTCAATATACCCTGCTTCTACAGACTCTCCCGTACCGCCAGCACGGGCGCCGGGCGGCAGGGCGGTGCGGAGCTTCCCCTCTATGACTTCAATAGCCTTCACCGCTTTCTCGTAGGCTTCCTCCAAACCACCATCTTCTACATAGGCGTTGGAAACGATCTTGATCGTCTGAGACACGTTATCAAAAATTAACAGCGTGTCAGTGATAATGAATAGGGCATCGGGCACTTCCAGGTCGTCTTCCGTTTTCTGCGGCAGTTCCTCGAAAGACCGGACCATATCGTAGCTGATGAATCCGACCGCACCACCCGAAAATCGGGGAAGTCCGTCCACTTCAACCGGCACGTACTTGGCAAGCACTTCCTTGATTCCAGTCAGCGGATTTTCGTTGGTCTCGGTCTGTCTTTCCTCGACCTGTCCATTTTTGGTGATGGTGACTGTTGTGCCCCGCAAGCTGACAATGATCGAAGGGTCGCACCCGAGAAAACAATACTGCGCCCACTTCTCCCCGCCTTCGACGCTCTCGAGCAGGAACGAATACGCGCCACCGCCGATTTTCATGTAAGCAGAAACGGGGGTCTCCGTGTCGGCCAGCACCTCCTTGTATACCGGGATCAGGTTGCCGTGCCGCGCCTTTTCTTTAAATTCCTGTAATGAAGGTTTCAACATAGTACCTGGCGTGCACCAAAGGCCTCTATTTTTCCGGAAGTACCCATAGAAAAAACTTATATTTCAATGGTTTAGTTTAGGGACATTAACACCCGGCGTGAAGGGCTGTCAAGGTGTTTAGGGTGTTGATATAAGGGCATAGTAGCCCGGCTTGATCACTGCAGGGACGGCCTTTTAGCCCTGCCGCTAGCCCTCAATCGTCTTTGGGTGCACTACTTTGAGTGCGGCATCTCAGGTTGGGTCGAATGACCCGCCAACACCGTCACTCATTTCCGGCTTGGTCGGACCAGTCTTCGCCGTTCCAGTGTAGGATGAGTCCGTTATCCCCGACGGCGTACATATCCTCGTCGGAGCTTCCCCAGATAGCGGTAAGATACTCCTCCGTGTTCGATTCGATCTGGGTCCATTGATCACCGTCTCGGTACATGATCATCCCCAAGTCGCCGACGGTAAAAACCATTTCTTTTGAAGGACCCCACACGTCGAGAAAAAATTCCATCGTACGCGTGGGCATTTTGGTGATCTCGCGTCCGTTGAACTTGAAGACAATACCATCGGACCCGCAGATGTACATATCGTCCACGCCGAATCCATAAATCCCGTAAAACTCATGGTTCGAGTTGACGGTGAGGCGAATCCACCGGTCTTCTTCCTGATGCAGGATTAATCCGTCGTATCCAACCGCATACATGCCGCCTTCGGGGCATCCCCACAGGCGGGTGATATCGGTTTCGGTACCAGTTTGCAGAAACTTCCATTCACAACCATCGTAGCGCAGGACTCTTCCCAACCTGGCGCAGGCGTAGATTTCGTTTTCGGACAGGCCAAAGATGCCGGTCATAGGTGGCAGCTTTTCGGTTTCCTGCACCGACCAATCATTTCCGTTGTAGTGAAGAATCCTTCCATCGGTGACAACGGCAAAGACATTGTCGGGCGCACTGCCCCAGATATTTTTAACTGTCCAACGCCCTTTTAGATCCATTGGGCTCCACCGGTCTCCATCGAAATGGAGCATCGTGCCTTCGGTGCCACCGACAAAGATATTGTCTTTATCAAATCCGAAAATGGATAGCAGATGATTGTCGGTCAAGGTTGACATTTAAAATAGTGAGGACAAGG
>CAZVZT010000019.1:0-1665 GCA_964631515.1 uncultured Nitrospinaceae bacterium | reverse complement strand
AGGATGGTTCCGTGCGACCCGACGATATACACATCATCTGCCGCCGCACCCCAAATACCGTAGAGAGAGATTTCTTCGCTGCTCAATTCGTCGCGGCGCTGAAACTCCTTACCATCATAGAACCGGTAGGTTCCTTCACCGCCAACAGTATGGATGTGTTCGATATCCACCCCCCACATGGAGAACAGGTCGTGAATGGTATTGGGCTCCCGGTAATGCCACTGCTTCCCGTCCCAGAACAGTAGGCGCCCACCCACACCGTAGATAAACATGTTGTCGCGGTCATATCCATAGACCGCGTTCAACGAGTCGTAGCTTCCGGTGTCGACTTGGGTCCACGCTTTACCATCGTAATGAAGCACCACGCCACCCACACCCACGGCAAAAATATTTTTTTCGTCAGAGGCCCAGATCCCCATCAGTGGGTTGGCATTCTCGGTACGAGCAGGAATCCATTCCTTGCCGTTATAGAACTGGGGAATGCCGTCCTTGCCGACAACGTAAATACTGTCTTCCCGAAAGGGCCACAGATCGAGTAGGTCGGGTTTTTCTCCGATGAACATGGGATCAGCTTTTTCTCAATTAAAAGTGATGACCGGGCAAGACCCGAGGGCTATAGCCTCAGGCTATCGTCACCGTGCTAGCCCAATGATCCAGCTTCTTCCGTGGGAGCCGGACGAAACGTAAGTTTGGACAGCTTGGGGAGGTTCTTGGAATTCCGAATCAGTTCCTGCACGTCTTCGGTAATATCGTTATGAATCAAGACCAGCGTTTCCAAGTTGGATAGGACTTTCGACTCGGCCAGCGCCTTTCCACCCTCGTTTCCGATTTCCGTTTCGTAAAGATCGAGTAGTTTGAGGTTCTTAAAATTCTCTGATCTGGCAATGGCCTTTACTCCGTGGACACCAATCGGATTGTACGTTAGCGTCAACTGTTCCAGGTTGGCGAATGTCTTCGACTCGGCCATGGCCTCAATTCCATCCGCTTCAATGAAGTTCCAGTTGAGATTGAGTTCGGTCAGCGAGGAAAGGTTTGAAGACTTGGCCAAGGCAAACGCGCCAGCATTCCCGATATTATTCCGGTAAAGTGAAAGCAGGTTAAGACGGGTGAGGTACTTCGACTGGGCGATCCATTGCGCTCCCTCGTCGCCTAGACCGTCGCCGATCCACAGGGAAACCAGGTTGGACAGCGTCTTTGACTCGGCCAACGCCTGGGCGCCTTCGACCTCAACCTTGTTGTCGCTCATAACAAGTTCTGACAGGTTGAGAAGTGTCTTGGATTTTGCTATCTCCTTCGCGCCCGCATCGGTCACCTCGTTCTTAAAGAGGTTTAGAGCTGTGAGGTGCTTTAAGTTTTCGCAGTCAAGTAGAGCTCTTATTCCCTCATCACTAATCTTGTTAAACTCAAGGAACAGGGCGGTAACGCCTTTGATTTTATCGGATTGAAAAATTGCTTTGACGTCGTCGTCCTCGAGCTCGTGTCGCGCCAAGTCTAGCTCACCTTTTTCGGCGTTGAGCCCTTCGTCAATCAAAAGATCCAAATCGGCTTGAGTTTTTTCGGTCATTTCAGTTCGTGGTTCTTGGATAAACTACCATTCTGGGCTTCAGTTTCTTTTTGAGTACCTGGACTTGGTCCTTGCGCCTTACCACACCCGTCGGTATAGGT
>CAZVZT010000018.1:10649-15048 GCA_964631515.1 uncultured Nitrospinaceae bacterium | reverse complement strand
GGCAGGAGCTTTAGCAATGCTTCCTGCCGGATCCAGAAGAAATACACGCAAAAGATCACTGCGAACGTGTGAGCATACGCGGCGCAAACACTGACGCCGATGAGGCTGAATGGTCCTCTGCCGCGCCCGTAGATCCAAGCCATAATTATAGTTGCTGCAACCCCGCCTACCAGGCTCAAAAAAAATGTTGGGCTGAGAAAAGTTCCTCCTAAGATAGAACCCAGAATCACTCGCAGGAGGGTGACCATCAGCGCATCGCGGAATCCGAAAAAAACCAGGGCGACGAGAGTCATTACGTTAGCGAGGCCCAGTTTAATCCAAGGTGCGGGCAGGGGGAGGAGTGCTTCGAGGCGGTGTAGAGCCACCCCCAGTGCTACGATTAAGGCTAGGGTCGCTAATCTGCGGTCGGTTTGGACGATCTTGGTGTCGGACATGAGGTTCGTTGGTTATAGCGGGTTGCCAAAAAAGTGTGGCCATCAATTGGCTCATCGAAACATACTAGGATTCACTGAAGGTGTATTCCCCGCGGACGAGGTCGACGATGACCGTTTTCCCCAACCCCAGTTCCCCTGAGATAATCTTCATGGAGATCGTATTTTCGATTTGATCTTCGATCAGGCGTTTTAACGGGCGCGCTCCGTAGATTTCACTGAACCCGTCCTTGGCAAGCTTGTCTTTTGCCTTGGTCGTTACCTCAATGCTCAGATTTTTTTCTCCCATACGTTTATTCAGGTTTTCGATCATGAGGTCTACGATTTGGCGGAGTTCCTTCGGAGTCAGGTTATGAAAAACGATGAGGTCATCGAGTCGGTTGAGAAATTCGGGTTTGAAAAATTTTTTTGCTTCAGAAAGTACTACGTCCCTGACCTTACCATAATCCTTTGACGTTTCTTCGGAGGCGAATCCGATCGCTTTATGGGTGGTGGAGATGGACTTCGAGCCAATATTTGAAGTTCCTATAACAATAGCATTTTTAAAACTTGTGACCCGGCCATGCGCGTCGGTTAGCCGCCCATCATCAAGCAATTGCAAAAGAATGTTGAACACGTCTGGATGTGCTTTTTCCAGTTCATCGAGCAGGATAACGGTGTAGGGGTTGCGCCGGACTTTTTCCGTGAGCTGTCCGCCCTCATCATAGCCGACGTAACCCGGCGGCGAACCGATGATTTTGGAAACGGAATGCTTCTCCATATACTCCGACATGTCGAGCCGGATAAGTCGATTTTCGTCATCTAAAAGAAATTCTGCCAGCGCCTTGGCGAGTTCAGTTTTCCCCACTCCTGTAGGGCCAAGAAAGAGAAAGGTGCCGATGGGTTTGTGTTTTTCCTTAAGGCCTGCCCGGTTGCGGCGAATGGCGTTGCTTACGGCGACAATGGCATTATTCTGGCCGATCACCCGTTTATGCAGATTGTCTTCCATTTGCGTTAATTTTGCCGCTTCGGTTTCCAGGATCTTGGTGACGGGGATACCGGTCCATGTGGCGACTACGGTTGCTATATCGTCAGGGGTGACCGATGCGTCAACATCTGCCATATCTTTTTTCCACTTATTTTTTTCTTCCACGATTTTTTTATCCAGCTTAATAATTTCTTGACGGATGTGCGCGACATCTTGGAACTTCTGCTCAGAGAAAAGTTTCTTCTGCTTTTGTACTAGGTCATTTTTTTTGTTTTCTATTTTTTGGATGGCGGGTGGAATATGAATCAATGCCAAGTGTTTTTGTGACCCCGCTTCATCCATCAGGTCCACCGCCTTGTCTGGGAGCGCCCGGTCGGTGATATGTTTTTCGGAAAGTTTGGCTGCCGCCTCAAGTGCCTCATCCTGAAAAATGATTGAGTGGTATTGTTCATATTTCGGTTTGAGCCCGGTAAGAATATTAATCGTTTCCTCGATGGAGGGTTCCTGAACCAAAATGGGCTGGAACCTGCGGGCAAGGGCTTTGTCCTCTTCAATGTGTTTTTTGTATTCGTCCAGAGTGGTGGCGCCGATGCACTGGAGTTGCCCTCTTGAAAGAGCGGCTTTAAGCATGTTGGAGGCATCGACACCTCCCGCTCCGGCTCCGGCATTGACGACAGTATGAAGTTCATCGATGAAAAGGATGATATTACCGTGGGCCGAAATAATTTCATCTTTTACAGCTTTCATGCGTTCCTCAAATTCACCCCGCATTTTTGCTCCGGCGACGACTTCAGACATCTCAAGCATTTTGACCCGTTTGCTCATCAGTGAATTGGGTACCTCGGCTTTCACGATTTGTTGAGCTAGCCCTTCCACGATCACTGATTTACCGACACCCGGTTCACCAATGAGAACAGGGTTATTCTTTTTCCGGCGAGACAGGATTTGAATGATGCGGTTGATTTCCTTTTCACGTCCAATCACAGGGTCGAGTTCGCCGCGATGCGCCAACTCGGTGAGATCGGTTGTGTACTGGCTGAGCACATCGAACTTACCCTCAGTGTCTTTTTCATTGATATTGCGCCCGCCACGCATGATTTCGAGGTCTTCGTGGATTTTTGAATATTTGAGCCCAGATTCTCCTAGGACCTCTGAAACGTGACCTGCGCGCGGGTCAAACAGCGCGAGAAACATCGCACCGACGCCGATAAATTTATCCTCCAGTTTTTTAGCTTCTTCGCGGGCAATCTCGAAACAGGATTCCGTCTCCTTGGACAGTTCAATATGTTGGATGGTGTCGCCCTTAAACTTGGCCTGGTCTCCCTGTGCCGCGTACAGCTTTTCTAGAATAGAGTTACCTAGATTTTTGTCTTCGGGGTAGGACGTCTCGATGAGCTTTAGGATCATTGAACCTTCCTGTTCCAAGAGGCCAATGAGAATGAAATCGGGTGTGAGGACGGCTTGGTGCAGGTTCACCATTTCGACCGAGCCAATGTTCAGTGCCTCGATCATCTTGTCTGTAAAATAGCGAATGTACTGTTGTAACATGCTGCTCAGAGCTCTCTAATCGGGAGCGGATAGTAAAGCCGTGATATGTTCCAAAACAGAATCGGCTAGGGCAGTATGGTTGTATCCACCTTCTAGCATTGAAACCAGGCGTCCGCCACAAACGTCTTCTGCAGCCCGAAGGATCAGACTTGTCATTTTACCATAACATGCGGATGAGACACGCATTTGGGCCAGGGGGTCATCTTCATGCGCGTCGAATCCCGCCGAGATAATAATAAGATCGGGCCGGTAGCGTTGAATTTCAGGAATGAGCTTGGTCTCAATAATGCTGAGATAAGCTTCATCCCCGGTGTAGGCGTCGAGCGGAAAATTTAGGTTCGATCCTAGCCCGTCTCCTGTTCCTGTTTCATCTTCATCGCCGGTTCCAGGATAAAACGGGTACTGGTGGGCACTGCTATAATAGACGGATGGGTCCGAGTAAAAGGAATGCTGAGTCCCGTTGCCGTGGTGGACATCCCAGTCGAATATGAACACCCGGTTCAGCCCGTGTTTTTTAATGGCGTACCTGGCGGCGACGGCAACGTTGTTGAACAGGCAGAAGCCCATGGCTCGGTTCTGTTCCGCGTGATGCCCTGGTGGGCGCACGGCGGCAAATGCGTTGTTTAGTTGCCCCTCAATGACTTTGTCTACTGCGGTCAGACCGGCGCCCGCGCTGAGCAGGGCGGCATCCCATGAGTTAGGGCAAATGACTGTGTCTGCATCCAGATGGCGAACCCCGTTCCGGCAACTGTCACGGACATGATTGATGTGTCCGGGATCGTGGTTGGCGATAAGCTCTTCGTCGGTAGCTCGGTGAGGCTCTGGAAAAATCAGGTGTGGGTAAATTTCTGATGACTTGATCTTGCTGTGGATGGCTTCCAGTCGCCCAGGATTCTCAGGATGTGGCTCTGTATCATGCTTTAGATATTGAGGATGATAGATGAATCCAGTTTTGTTCACAGAGGAGACCTTTAAAATTAAATTCTCAAGATTTGATCTAAATTTTGCACAACGATTGCGCCTCTCTTTGCAGAGTGATAGAAAATCTACCCCACTCTTCACGGAAAGCCACAGGGTTTTGACTTTTCCTTTGGCTCGGGGCCTTTTGTGGGAAAATAAACCTAAAAAGTTCAAACTTGGAAAGTTTCAATGTCAAAATTATAGAGGGAAAGGGGATCGAAGTCTATGACGGCTTCAGTTCGTAAAAAAACGATTCTTATCGAACAGTTTGCCCGCAAGTTGGGGTTCGACGGGTTCGGCATAACCGGACCGCATATGGCTGAGGCGGTGGAACGGTATGAGCAATGGCTCAACCGGGATTATGAGGGTGGGATGAGCTATATGCGTCGCAATACCCAAAAGCGCTCGGACCTGGATCAGGTCCTTCCCGGAGTGAAGGCAGTCATTTGCCTGCGCACGAATTACCTGACCGCTGAAAAAGATATGACGTTCG
>CAZVZT010000018.1:2626-10549 GCA_964631515.1 uncultured Nitrospinaceae bacterium | reverse complement strand
TGGTGGAATGGGAGCCGGCGGTCGACCGATGCGGGACCTGCCGTAGTTGTATCGATGTTTGCCCAACCGCAGCGATTGTCGCGCCTTATGTGCTGGACTCAAGGAAGTGCATCTCTTACCTTACAATTGAGCTGAAGGGAGTGATTCCACGGGAATACCGCAAGGCGATCGGCAACCGTATCTATGGTTGCGATGATTGCCAGATCGTGTGCCCTTGGAATTCCTTTGCGATTAAAACTGAAGATGAAGCGTTCCGGGAACGCGAAGGAACCCGGCAGCTCATCGAGTTGATGCGTTTGGATGATGAAGGATTCCGCCAACGCTTCCGGAAAAGTCCGATCAAGCGAACCAAGCGCCGGGGACTGCTCCGCAACGTGGCGGTGGCGCTTGGAAACTCCGGAAACCCGGACGCGGTAGGCCCGCTAACGGATGCCTTGTCCGACCCTGAACCGCTCATTCGCGCTCACGCTGTGTGGGCGTTGGGGGAACTGCTGGGTGAAAAGGCCCTCCCGATTCTTGATGATAAGTTGACAGGTGAAACAGAGGAAATCGTCCGGACTGAAGTCCGCCACTTACCGCGGGGGCAATGAGGCAAATTGGTTCGGTGTCCACCAAAGCTTAAGAAAATGGCCGAATGTGTATCGGTGTCTCCGGTTTGGATGAGATTACATAGAAAGGTATTGCCACAGGTCTGATGCCTAGCAGAAACCCGTTGCGTATGGTCGGACTCCAACCTATAATCACAACCTTACCCAAACTCCAATACATCAAGGAATATGACAGAGCAAAATGACTACCGATTTTTGAAGGCTTGTCGCGGCGAGCCGACCGATGTGACCCCGGTTTGGTTCATGCGTCAGGCGGGTCGTTATATGAAAGTCTATCGGGACCTCAAGGAAAAACACACGTTTCTGGAAATGTGTAAGACTCCGGAGCTTGCTGCTGAGGTTACCCTGCAACCGCTGGATGTCCTGGGAGTGGATGCGGCCATCATCTTTGCTGATATCCTGTTGCCTTTGGAGCCGATGGGCACGGGATTGGAATTTACCGCTGGAGACGGACCGGTTGTACCGCGTCCGGTCAAGGACATCAAGGACGTTGAGAAACTGCGTCCGGTCGATGCCGAGGAAGATCTTGGGTTTGTCGGCGATGCGATCCGCATCGTGCGCCAGGAAATTTCTGGGAAAATGCCACTTATCGGATTTGCCGGTGCCCCATTCACTCTATGCAGTTATATGATAGAAGGAGGGAAGTCGAGAGATTTTACTGCCACCAAACTCATGATGTTCGAAGCTCCGGAGACGTGGAGCCTTCTCATGGACAAGGTGTGTACCATGCTGGTCGATTATCTAAAAATGCAGGTGAAGGCGGGCGCGCAGGCGCTACAGATTTTTGACAGTTGGGTTGGCTGCATGGGGCCATATGATTATGAGCGATTCGTTCTACCGCACACGCGTCGGATCATCTCTGAATTGAAAGACAGCGGCGTTCCAGTGATTAATTTCAGTACCGGTACATCGACTCTGCTTGATGTTGTGGCGCGGGCGGGTGGCGATGTGGTGAGTTTCGACTGGCGCATCCATCTCGACGATGCGTGGAAATATATTGGATTTGACCGCGCAGTGCAGGGTAACCTCGACCCGACGCTCCTTTTTGCACCCATACCCATTCTCAAGGAGAGGGTGAAAGATGTCTTAAATCGTGCCGCCGGTCGTCCTGGGCACATCTTCAACCTCGGCCACGGAATTCTGCAACATACGCCGGTGGATCATGTCAAAGCGGTGGTCGACATGGTTCACGAATACCACCATGAATGAGTATTCTGAACCTCCTGGGTCCACGGCGGTCCTTCTCTTGGCGCACGGCGCCCCCAACCGCGTAGACGATATACCTCTCTACCTGAAAAACATCCGTGGCGGAACCGAGTCTTCTCCAGAAGTGATCCAGCTCATCCGCGAACGCTACGAAGCCATCGGAGGCAGCTCTCCGCTTTTGGACATCACCCAGAATCAAGCCAAAGAGGTTGAGCGGTTTCTCAACCAGAATGGCGGAAATTTTAAAGTCTATGTCGGAATGAGAAACTGGAGTCCTTACATCTCCGACGTTGTCGGACAGATGGTGAAAGATGGTGTCGGGCGGGTGCTGGCGCTTTGCCTAGCCCCCCAATACAGTACGTGGAGTACCGAAAGGTACTTCAATGCACTCAAAGATGCGCTGAAAAAAAACTCCGTAACAAATCTTCCGATTCAGTTCATTGGTACCTGGGCCAATCAGCCGAGCCTAATTGACGCGTTTGTGGAACGGTATAACCAGGCGATGGATCGGATGCGCGAAAAGGGACACGAAGAGGTTTACACTATTTTTACGATTCACAGCATTCCCGCCGAGTCCACCGAACTCGGTGATCCGTACGAAGAGGAATACGACCGGACGGTGCAAGCTATTGTAGAACGAGTTCAGCCGTTTCGCTGGTACAAGGCCTATCAGAGCCAGGGGATGATTCCGGTACCCTGGTTGGGGCCAACCGTGGAGCACACTTTCGATCGTATCGCTCGGATCGGCTCGAAACCCGTGCTAATAGTACCTGTGGGATTCGTCTCTGATCATATTGAAATCCTCTACGATATCGATATCCAGTTTGCACAATACGCAGAATCAAAAAATCTAAAGTTGTACCGTACCGAGTCATTGAACTGTTCTCCTCTCTTCATTGAAGCACTCGCTGCCGTGGTCTGGGAACACCTACTTTAGAATTTCCACTTCCTGCTCCCCGACCGGGGTTATACCCAGTAGAGAAAATAAAATTTTCTTAATTTGAATTTAATGTAGGTTTAATGTGGCGCGCCTACCCCAATGCTATTCTTTTTATATCGAATTTTTCTTGTTCAATTTTAGAAAAGGAAATAACTATGAAGAATGCGCGTTTCTGGATTAGAAATGGATTGTTGATTGCTGCGACTTTCATGATGGTTTCTGTCATGTCCGGCCCTGGTTTTGCGGGTGTAGAAAAACTGTGGGAGGAAAAATCGGTGGTATCCGAGCTGGATAGCAAAGCCTTCGTTGGAGGTGCGTTGTTTAGGGACTTGGTGGAGCAACTGAGTCCAGCGGTGGTGAGCATCCGATCAATGAAAAAAATTACGAACGAAAACTATCCCTTCGGTTTTTCTCCTCGAATGAAACCTCACGGTTCAAAGAAATTTCGGCAGCGGGGCGAGGGGTCCGGTTTCATCATTCATCGTGATGGTTATATTTTGACTAACGCCCACGTTGTTGCTGGTTCTGATGCAGTGCAGGTGGCGTTGGCTGACGATGGTCTATTCAGGGGGCGGTTGGTCGGGATGGATCAAGTAGCGGATATCGCTCTCATCAAGATCGATGTGCCCGAACCGTTACCTACTCTTCCGCTCGGGCGGTCTAGAAACCTCAAGCCGGGAGACTGGGTGATGGCCATTGGGAGCCCATTTGGACTGGATCACACCGTTACGGTGGGCATTGTGAGTGCCAAGGGCCGGTCACTGGGGACAACGCCCTATGACGATTATATACAGACCGATGCACCATTCAATCCCGGTAATAGCGGAGGCCCCCTCATCAACACGCGTGGCGAGGTTGTGGGCATCAACACCGCCATTTTGCCGATGGGCCAGGGTCTAGGGTTTTCTCTACCCATCGATATCGCTAAAATACTCGTTCCCCAGCTCAAGGAAGATGGACGGGTGACTCGCAGTTGGCTTGGTGTATCAGTCCAGGACATCACTCTACAGACCAAAGAGTCTTTGGGGCTTACGGTGAGCCGTGGGTCGCTAGTGCAAGAAGTGGTGGCCGATAGCCCGGCATTCAACGCGGGGGTGCAGAGGAATGATATCATCGTCGAGTTTGATGGGCACCCCATCAAAAACTCCGGTAAGCTTCCCAAACTGGTCGTGTACAGCCCGACCAGAAAGAAGATTCCGTTCAAGCTGGTGCGCGGCGACAAGACTCTGTCACTGGAAGTGGTGCTCGAACCATTTCCACAGTCGATGAGAAGTTGATTCGGTTCGCTCTAAAACGAGCAGATATTTAATTTTTGGATGGACCTTGAATATTTGATCAAATTTCGGGTTCACCCCATCCAAGAAACAGGGTAAGTTGTAGCCTGATGGTAAACGGCGTTTTTTCGATGCGTTTGAAAGAACGCCGTTCTTTTTTTAATTCAAGTCCTAGTTGATCGGGAGCTTATTTTTCTCATGCACTTGGAATCTTTAAATTCCCAGCAACTGGAGGCCGTACGCTATGCAGAAGGACCGCTGTTAGTCGTTGCCGGGGCTGGGTCGGGAAAGACTCGCGTCATCACCTGCCGTATCGCGAACCTTATTCAACAGGGAGTGGGCACCGACCACATCCTGGCGATTACTTTCACCAACAAAGCTGCCGGAGAAATGAAAGAACGGGTCCGGACGATGCTTGTAGGCGGGGATGGGCCTTCTCCCTGGATTAGTACGTTTCACTCCTTCTGCCTTCGATTGCTTAGAAGGCATGTTGATCAACTGGGATACACTAAAGATTTTATTATTTACGATGCAGCCGACCAGTTATCCCTGATCAAGCAATGTATGAAGTCGGCATCCATCGATGAAGGCGCATTCACTCCGAAAACCCTGCTCCACCATATCAGCGGATTCAAAAACGATTTTCTCTTGCCGCAGGAGGTGGACTTGGATGACTTGCCTTTTGGCCCAAAGTTGAAAGCCGCTGAAGTTTATCCGTTTTATCAGGCTGGATTAAAACGAAGCAACGCGCTGGATTTTGACGATCTATTGGTTATGGCGGTACGTCTGCTTAAGGAATCGCCGTCAGTTTTGGACAGATACAGCGATCAATTTTGCCATATTCTTGTCGATGAGTTTCAGGACACAAATGCGACCCAGTATCAACTGGTGAAATTACTTTCGTCAAAACATGGGAACGTGTGTGCGGTGGGCGACGACGATCAGAGTATCTACCGCTGGCGGGGGGCAAATCTCGAGAACATCTTGAATTTTGAAAATGATTTTCCAGGAACACGGGTGATTAAACTGGAGGAAAACTACCGTTCGACCCAAGCGATCTTGAAAGCTGCATCGGGTGTGGTGAAGGAAAACTACAACCGCAAACCCAAAACCCTGTGGACCCAGAACGAGGAGGGCGATCCCATTGTTTATTATCGCGCCGACGACGAAACGGATGAGGCGCGAACTGTGTGTGAGCGCGCCCTCAGGTACAACCGGGAAGAGGGGCTGCTGTTCAACAAGATGGCGGTGCTTTACCGGACCAATGCACAATCACGCGCGATGGAAGAGGCGCTGAGGGGATCGGATATCTCCTACCGATTGATTGGCGGATTCAGGTTTTATGAGCGACGGGAGATCAAGGACATCCTTGCATTTGTGCGGGTGACCTTGAATCCAGCCGATTCCGTTTCGTTGCGTCGTATTATAAATGTTCCAACACGCGGGATCGGTAAGACCACTCTTGAAAAAGTAGAACAATTCGGTGCGAGTCAGGAAATCAGTTTGATGGAAGCGTTGCGCGAGGTGGGGCCTCGTCGTCTGGTTGCTTCGGGGGCAGCGAATAAAATCGTCCAGTTCCTTCGGATGATGGATGAGCTCCGCGCGGTTTACGAGAATGGAGTTGTGGTAGATTTTTTTCACGATGTGGTGGAGCGGACCGGCTACGCAGCCATGTTGGAAAAAGAGGACTCCCGAGAGAGCAGGGATCGGATCGATACATTGAATGAACTGTTCACCGCGGTTCAGCAGTCTGAGGAGCGCGGGGAAACATTGCGGGAGTTTTTGGACACTACAGCCCTGGTTTCCGATGCAGATGCGGTAGACGACTCGCGCGGGGCCTTACAGTTGATGACTCTGCATACCTGCAAAGGCTTGGAATATGAGTCGGTTTTCATTATCGGGATGGAGGACGGGCTGCTGCCGCATGCGAGTTCCATGTCCGATCCGGATGAGTATGAGGAGGAACGACGGTTGTGCTATGTCGGCATTACCCGGGCAAGGAAAAAACTGTTCATTAGCAACGCGCGCAGACGACGCATATATGGGAGTACCTTCAATTATCCGCCGTCCCAGTTCCTGATTTCCATTCCTTCCGATGTCCTGATCAATGAGAGTCACCCGGAGACACCCCGTTACCGAGCAACACAAGCCGTCAAAGAACCGTACGGTGAGAACCCGGCAACGGCTTTTTCAGGCTCCGGACAGGGGGGGGAGTATGTGGTCGGGACGAAAGTGCTGCATCCGAAATTCGGTGCCGGGGTGGTGATTAAACGGGAAGGGAGCGAGGACGATTTGAAAGTGGATATTTTTTTTAAACAGCCGCATGGGAAAAAAAGGATCGCGGTCAATCATGCCAAGCTGATTGTTATATAGCTTGCTTGAGTTTGACGGGTTGCTGAAAAAAATATTTTAAGTAGAGAGGATTATTGCCCGAAGCTTCGTAGAAGAAAGACGATCTTTTTAATTTGGATATGTGCTTCGCTAGGCACCGAGCGACATTGAATGGAAAATTTAGTAGAACAGTTTTTCAGTAATCCGCTATTTTAGAAATTCTACTGCTGTTTTTTAGCGAGTTTGAGGATGGCGTTGACTTTTTCCTTTCCTCCGGGCGGAAGTCTCAGGTGAAGGCGGATGAATTTTTCTTCATAATCCGTTTTGGCGATAACACCATGCTTTCGGATTTGTGGAATTATTTTCGCGTATTCGTAGCTTATATTTATCCGCCATGGGGTGAGTTTATTTTCATAGCATTCGACAATTGCCTGACGAAGTCCATCCAATCCCTTCCCGTCTTGACACGATATGCAAATCGCTTCCGGGTTCCGCTGAACCTGCGCTTCAAGAATCTCTGGATCTTCTATTCGGTCAATTTTGTTGAACACTAAGATGGAGTCAGTGTTTTCAACCTCCAGTTCATTGAGCACCTTGTTTGTGGTCTGAATCTGCCGTTCCACGTTGGGATCGCTGATATCCATCATTTTAAGGAGAAGATCAGCATCCCGCACTTCATCCAGGGTACTTTTGAATGAAGCGATGAGATCGTGCGGCAGTTTATCGATGAGGCCTACAGTGTCGGAAAGAAGAACGGGATAAGGAAAATTCTTTTTGATTTTCCGAATGGTGGAATCAAGGGTGGCGAACAATTTGTTTTCAATTAGAACACGGGCTCCGGTCAATCGGTTCATTAGAGTGGACTTCCCGGCGTTGGTGTAGCCGACGAGGGCAACTTTGTACACCCCTCCTCGACTTTTTCTTTGTGTTTTTTTCTCCTGGTCGATCTGCTTGAGTTGGCGCGCTAACTTGGTGATCTGATCGCGGATGAGTCGCCGGTCCAGTTGAATCTGTGTTTCACCGACGTCCCTCAAGCCGATTCCACCACGTTGGCGGGAGAGATGTCCCCACATCCGCGTCAGACGGGGCAGGGCGTATTTTAGACTGGCGAGTTCCACCTGGGTTTTGGCTTCGCGGGTACGTGCATGGTCGCGGAAGATTTCTAGGATAAGCCACGAGCGGTCGATCACCCGACACTTGAAGGTATTTTCCAGGTTACGGTTTTGCGCGGGGGAAAGGTTATCGTCGAAGATGACAACGTCTGCCGAGTGATGACGAACAGCCCTTTGTACCTCTTCCACCTTTCCTTTCCCGATCAGAGTTTTTGGATTGACGACGGTCAGCCTCTGTGAAAGCGTCGCTACCGGGGTGTAATAGGCGGTCGCGGCAAGGCTCTCAAGTTCCTCGAGTGTTTCGGCAAATGGTGAGGCGCCATTACCTGGAAACTCAACCCCGACAAGGATTGCCTTTCTCTCTTGAGGTTGGAATCGTTTGTGCCGCGTGACGGTGGTTTTTGGTTTTCCGCCCATAAGGTCACCTCTTATATCAGAATTATCGGCGCAAA
>CAZVZT010000018.1:0-2526 GCA_964631515.1 uncultured Nitrospinaceae bacterium | reverse complement strand
GCACCGAAAAAAACATCTACGTTTTTATGTCGGATCACTCGAAGGTGTTTCCAGTAATCCAGCCCGGCTCGTCGAAGTTGGGTGTCATTGATCTCGAATCCAAGAGGTTCAACCAGGTGAAGAATACTGCCAGTTGCTAGACACAGCCTGCCGATAGAACCTGTATTTGATGGGATTTTGGGTTCGATCAAAACGATGGAAAGATGATGCGGCATGTGTCGCCTCGAATTTGTTCAGATGGGTCTCCATAGCACCCTGAATTGGGTGAACCTGAACCTTGGATGGAAGGTTTGAAGCCCTACAATTAGTGTATGTTATTTCACTAAATTATAGCCGAGTCATGCTACAAAAGTTTTTCAAGCATCGATCTAGTGAAAAATTTGGTGGTTTTTTATATGTCATTTATCCGCCAATAGGGAGAGTGAGCATGGGGGACACGTCTTTGATGTCCCCCGCCTGCAGGGCGAATATTTGGGCGAGGAGGGAAAATGTGGACTTGGAGTTGAGGTCGCTGTCTTCTACGTAAAACCAGTGATCGCGGTAATAAATTGCGACCGATGCGGTGCTCGGAGCATTGGACTGGGACCGGATGCGAAGGAGATTGCCGGTGACAAGGCTCCAATCGAATTTCTCGCCAGACTCGAGGCGTGTGGTGGTGACTTTCCCGGATTTTATGTGGGACTCGGGGGCCTCTACGGACTGTGAAAGGTAAAACATAATGCCTAGCAGGGATCGAGTGACGACTTGAATGTGTCCTGGATCATCAGCCTTCTGCTTGGATAGAAAATACTGAGTCTGCCCGGGCGGAGTACCTAGGTAGCTTGACAGTTCTTGAACCTCGGTCCAGTCTCGGGCCCTTGGAGAAATTTGCAGAACTAGCCTTGGTACCCCATGTCGTGCACCAAGGGCCACTTCCAGCACGCCGCGGGTTTGCAGGGTGCGGAATGTTTTGATGACGCGGGCGAATTTTTCGAATTGGGGAGCATGCTTGGGGGTTGGCCCGGAAGCGCCGGGAGCATTTTTCAGTGAGTTCATCCGCTGCAGACAGAGTTGGAGAATGCGTTCGATGCTCCAACCCGAATGGTAAAGCAACGAGAGGGTTTCGATCGGTACCGGAGAAAGTACGCGCTTGATGAACTTGTCTCCCTGGAGCGGTGAATAGGTGACAGTGGGTCGCTCCTGATATGTTGCTCCCCCGCCGAACTTGAAAATATTGAGCCCGGTATCCGGTAGCTCGGCGTTTACGCTGGCATCGGTTTTCAGGGTGAACTGTGACGCAACACTGCTCACCTCGAGAAAAAACGGTGTATCCCGGTACTTGAGCCGAACAAGGTTTAGCAGTAACTGTTCGTCGTTGGTCCGTTGTACTGCAATGTTGTAGTTGTTCCGCTCACCTTTTAACGTGGCTGGTCCCAACTCTGCGCAAGCGGAAAGCAAAAAGATCATCAGGAACCCGATTCCGGAAAGAACCGTTACTTTAGAATAGAAAGATTTAGACATGCAGCAACTTGATTTTTTTTAGAAGGGTTGGTGGGACTGTCAGGTTTTTGTTTTTACTCGTTTTAAGATTTCGTTGTCTCCAAGATGGATCGTGGAGGTTGGGAAGGCCATCTCGGCTCCTTCATCTTCGACGACTCTCAGGATTTTTAAAAGTATATCTTCTTTTATAGCATGGAACTGGATCCAATCGGTTGTTTTGGTAAACGTGTATATGAAAAAATCCATCGAAGATGGGGCGAAGGCATTGAAATTGACAATAAGAGTTTTCTCCGTATCGATTTCAGGGTGATTTTGCAACATCTCCCGGACCTTGCGAATGATTACTTCCATTTTGCTGGCATCGTCGTAACGGATTCCAAAGGTTTCTTCTATGCGACGATTGAGCATGCGTGATGGATTTTCCACAGCGATGGTAGTGAACATAGAATTTGGAATGTAGAGTGGTCTTTTATCGAATGTGCGGATTCGTGTGACGCGCCATCCGATATGCTCAACCGTTCCTTCGATTTCTTGGTCGGGAGAACGGATCCAGTCGCCCACAGCAAAGGGTCGATCTAGATAAACGACCAGTCCACCAAAAAAATTTGCCAACAAATCTTTAGCAGCGAAGCCAATAGCGATGCCGCCGATACCGCCGAAGGCGAGTACCCCTGAGATGCTGTATCCAAGTGTTTGCAGGGTAACCAATGTGGCAGTAATGAGAACGGAAATTCGCAATAATTTGGCGATGGCATCGACTGTGGTCCGGTCGATGTCCTTATTCTCTTTAAATACTTCATTTTCGCCATGGTTGATGAATCGGATAAGGAACCATGCGAGCGCCCCAATGATTGCCGCATCACGAAGGATATAAATAGCATCGAAAATAACGGCGCCGGTGGCTTTCTGGATAATCTCAGAAGCAAAAGAGATGCCCGCCACCCAGATGACGAGACTGAGGGGAGGCTGAATAGCGGTGATGACGATGTCATCCCATTTAGATTTTGTTTTTTCCGCTTTTTTGAGAAGCCGCGCCAGAACTTTTTT
>CAZVZT010000017.1:0-15488 GCA_964631515.1 uncultured Nitrospinaceae bacterium | reverse complement strand
ACCTTGGGTGGCCAGAATAATTTCAGCCGTGGCGACTCCATTGGTGACATTAGTGGTGAAGTTCGCATTACGAACGTGGGGACCGTTGGGTTGAACGTAACCTGCGGTTAATCCTAAAGGTTTAGAAAGTATTTAGTAAAAAGCAGTCAAGCCGGTCCGGAGTTTTCCGGGCCGGCTTTTTTTATGCGCTTCGTATGAGTTGGAGTTTTTGGGAGATCAGAACGCCAGGATAAATATCCCCAGCAGGATTCGATAAACAATAAATGGAATCAGCCCCGCCCGAGACACGATCTTCAATAATAGCTTGATGGACAGGTAACCGACCGCGAAGGACACGAGGAGTCCGATGGCGAGTTGCGAGGCGGAGAAGGCATGGGAGCTTGCCGGGCTTGACAGGAAATGCACCATCTTGTGTATTCCCGCCGTCAGAATGATTGGTGTCCCGAGAAGAAAGGAAAACCGTGCCGCTGTCGTTTGCGACAGGTGGGTGAATAGTCCTCCGGCAATCGTGATGCCCGACCTGGAAGTTCCGGGGAGTAGGGCGATCGCTTGGGCACACCCGATGAATAGAACCTGGCCCAGGCTCAGGCTATGCATGCCTTCTGCCGCAGGTTTCTGCTTCGCCGCATACCGGTCGGCAGCAAGGAACACCAGCGACCAGACCAGGAGGTTCCAAGCTACAAAGGTTGGGTTGCGAAGCTCGTGCTCGATCACATCTCCAAAGAACAGCCCGACGAGCCCTGCAGGAAACGAGGCCCAAATAATGTACCAGGCCAAGCGGTGATGGGCGGGATCGCGGGTTCGGTCGAACAGTCCGCGAGCTAGTTTTGACAAGTCATCGCGAAAAAATATGATGATGGCGAAGAGTGTTCCAAGGTGCAGGATCGCGTCCAGTGCCAGTCCCTGGTCCTCGAAGTCAAACAAAGCGGGGGCTAGAACCAGGTGTCCCGAGCTGGAAACCGGTAGAAACTCTGTCAATCCCTGGATGATTCCAAGAATGATGACCTGCAAGAAGTCCATAGATCAGCGATTAATTTATCTAAAATTGAGGGAAGGGCAAATTGGGAGTGGCTGGTTCGTTCTATAGAGAAAGGTGGCCCGCCACCACATGCGGAACCACACCCAGTTTTACGGCTCTGGATCCATACAGAGTCTAGGGTGCTGCTTGAGAGAAAATCGGCACCGACAACACCCTGACGACCGTCGATCAGTCCGAGCAAAAATTCTACTTGCTCCAAAATAATTAAACAACTAAAAACAATTCTTTAGGACTGTTTCAGGCCCGTGGATACATAGGGTCCGGGGGGAATGGACAATCTCGACTGTAGATGCCCGCCCAGGTTTCCATATTCATTGCCGGGTCTTTGAATTTATGGTATCTTACGCCTGTTTTCGCCCGCGGTTTGTGTTGGTGCAACCCCCGCCTCCCGAGCCAGATTTTCTCTCCGGCCAACGAGAGGTTTTCGTTGAAAAAAATCTATTAAAATCAATGTTTTAAGATAGATTTCTTAATTTACTATTTAAAGGTTGACGGCTCTTAAGTTTTAACTTGGCTCGATATATCATATGAGAGAATTTCACCGTATTAACCGTTTACCACCCTACACGCTGGGTATTGTTAACGAGCTCAAGCATCAGGCCCGGTGTCGGGGAGAAGACATCATTGATTTTGGTTTGGGCAACCCGGACCAGGTTACGCCCAAGCATATTGTCGACAAGCTCTGCGAGGCGGCGACTAAAGCCGGGAACCACCGGTATTCTCTGTCTCGTGGAATCTATAAACTACGTTTGGCCATTACCGACTGGTACAAGAGGCGATTTGATGTCGATCTGGATCCGGAAACCGAGGCCATTGCGACGATCGGCTCTAAAGAGGGAATCGCCCACCTGGCCTTGGCCATCACTGCTCCGGGTGATTCGGTCCTCGTGCCGACACCGACGTATCCGATACACACGTACGCCTTTATTCTGGCAAATGGTGATGTGATCCATGTCCCCATGGGGAAGGACGTGGATTTCTTCGAGGCGTTGCTCGATACGTTTAAACGGAACTGGCCCCGGCCCAAAGCGATCATCATTAACTTCCCCCACAACCCCACAACTCATGTGGTGGAGATCGATTTCTTTGAAAAGATCGTAGAGTTTGCCAAGGAACACGACCTGATCGTTATTCACGATTTCGCGTATGCCGATATGGTTTTCGATGGATACAAGGCACCAAGTTTTCTCCAGGTTCCGGGAGCGAAGGATGTGGGTGTCGAGTTTTTTACCCTGTCCAAGAGTTACAGTATGCCTGGATGGCGGGTTGGATTTGCTGTTGGCAACCGCGACATTATTTATGCCCTGTCGCGCATAAAAAGTTATCAGGACTACGGAATGTTTCAGCCGATTCAGATTGCGGCGACCGTTGCGCTTAACGGGCCACAGGACTGCGTTGATGAAACCCGCGAAATGTATTGCAGTCGGCGCAACGTGCTTTGCGAGGGACTCAACAGGGTAGGCTGGTCTGTCGAACCGCCAAAGGCGACCATGTTTGTCTGGGCCGAGATTCCTGACAAGTATAAAAAAATTGGTTCCTTGGAATTTTCTAAACTGCTCCTTGAAAAATCTAAGGTGGCGGTTTCTCCTGGAATCGGGTTTGGCGAAGGCGGAGACCATTTCGTCCGTTTTTCACTGGTCGAAAACGAACACAGGATTCGCCAGGCCGTACGTGGAATTCGCGAACTGCTTTAACAGGATGAGATTAGAACTTGTTCATTTGGATGGATTTTTTTGTGAATTTGGTTTTTAAGGTCAGGCTTTCCCATGGATAAGATAAAAATTGGGTTGATCGGGTTTGGCACCATCGGTTCTGGGGTGGTGCGGATTCTAGCTTCCAGTCGCAAGACCATCCGGCAGCGGTTGGGTGCGGAAGTTGAGATTGTGAAAATAGCCGACTTGGATATCACAACCGACCGTGGAGTCGAGGTTGACTCGGGGTTGCTGACGACAGACGCCAATGAGGTGCTTGAGCACCCGGAAGTGGATGTGGTTGTTGAGTTGATGGGCGGATATGAGCCGGCTCGGACGTTCCTGCTCAAGGCAGTGTCCTGTGGAAAACATGTAGTGACCGCAAACAAGGCGCTTCTCGCCAAGCATGGGGATGAACTTTTCACCGCGGTTGAGGATAATTGCGTTTCTATCGGATTCGAGGCGGCCGTGGGTGGAGCGATCCCTATCATCCGTTCCATTAAGGAGTCGTTTGTCGCCAACGAGATCAATACTGTCGAGGGTATTGTCAATGGAACAGCCAACTATATTCTCAGTAAGATGTCCGACGAAGGTTGTGATTTTGATGTAGCGTTGAAGGAAGCCCAGCAAAAGGGTTTTGCTGAGGCCGACCCGACCTTCGATATTGACGGGATCGACTCGGCGCACAAGATAGCGATCTTGGCGCGGCTGGCCTTCGGAACGCCAGTGAACTTCGACGATATTACCGTCCAGGGCATTTCCGGGATTACGTCCGGAGATATCGAATGTGCACGTGAATTCGGTTACCGCATCAAACTTCTGGCGATTTCCAAGTTCAACGGGAAGTCCGTTGACATCCGAGTACACCCGGCGATGATCCCGCAGTCTCATCCCATGGCCAGCGTGAATGGGGTGCTCAATGCCATCCGCGTCTGCGATGGATGGATGGGGGAAAACATCCTGGTGGGGCATGGTGCGGGGGCTTTGCCGACGGGGAGCGCTGTGATCGGCGATATTGTGGAAATCGCACGGGGAATCCTTTCGGGAGCAAAGGGGCGTCTTCCGGCCCAGTCGTTCCGACAAAGTGAAATGAAATCCATCCCCATTATGAGCATTCAAGAAATAGACTCGGAATATTTTCTGCGATTGAGCGTGCAGGATACTCCGGGTGTACTTTCCCGTATATCGGGAATTCTTGGGGATCATTCTATCAGCATCCTTTCGGTTATTCAGCGAGGTCGTGCTGAGAGTGGGGACGGGGTTTCACTGATTATGATGACCCACCGCGCAAACGAAAAGGACATACAACTGGCTCTCAAGGAGATTGACGATCTTAACGTCGTGTGCGCGAAATCCAACTTTATTCGAGTAGAAAACTGATCATGGGATTCGAAGCTTGGTTCCAATGCATTAATGGGTGTTCAGGACGACACGCACTCAATGAAGTCATTTACCGGTGCCCGGAGTGCGACGACCTTCTCGAGGTCCAGCACGACCTTGATCAACTCAAGCAAAGGAACGCCACGGAATGGAGAGAGCTGTTCGACCACAGATATCGAAGGAACGAATGGCCCTATGGCAGCTCGGTGTGGGGTAAAAAAGAATTGGTTTGTCCTAACATCGAGAATGAAAATATTGTATCTACCTTTGAGGGCGGGACGAACCTGTTCTGGGCCGAAAGGCTGGGAAGTCAAATCGGCCTGGACGATCTATGGGTGAAACAATGTGGCATGGCACACACCGGGTCATTCAAGGACTTGGGAATGACCGTCCTCGTGTCCATGGTCAAACAGATGATTTCAGACGGAAAGAACATTCGTGCCGTCGCCTGCGCTTCCACCGGTGACACATCGGCGTCGCTTGCGTCCTATTGCGCAGTTGCCGGTATTCCCGCCATTGTCTTCCTTCCACGCAACAAGGTTTCGCTGACACAACTGATTCAGCCGATTACGCACGGAGTACTTACGCTCTCGCTTGATACTGATTTCGATGGTTGTATGAAGCTCGTTAAGGAGGTTTGTGCCAATAATGATATCTACCTCGCCAACTCGATGAATTCGTTACGTATCGAGGGACAGAAGACCATCAGTTTTGAACTGGTTCAACAGTTCGACTGGGAAGTACCCGATATCGTGGTTGTTCCCGGGGGAAACCTGGGAAATGTGAGTGCCATAGGGCGTGGGTTCCAGATGCTCCTTGAGCTGGGGGTAATCGATAAACTACCGCGTCTAGTTTGCGCCCAGGCAGAGCGGGCCGATCCACTTTATAGAAGCTACAAGTCTGGATTTAAAAAATTCAAACCAATCCAGGCGAAGAAGACATTAGCCTCGGCAATTCAGATTGGTGATCCGGTTAG
Organism: uncultured Nitrospinaceae bacterium; assembly: GCA_964631515.1. Classification (GTDB taxonomy): domain Bacteria; phylum Nitrospinota; class Nitrospinia; order Nitrospinales; family VA-1; genus CAJWLY01. The sequence goes on along the minus strand of CAZVZT010000017.1, from coordinate 10,402 downwards.
TGTGAAAAAAGCGATTCGAACCCTACAGGAGTTTGAGGGCATTGTCGAAGAAGCAACGGAGCAGGAACTAGCGACCGCCGTGGGGCGAGCCAATCGCACAGGACTCCTCTGTTGCCCGCATACTGGTGTTGCTTTAGCCGTGCTGGAAAAGCTGGTCCGGCGAGGGGAGATTCCAAAAGAAAGTAAGGTTGTCGTGATCTCAACGGCCAACGGATTAAAATTTACGGATTTTCTATATAAATATCATGCAGCAAAACTTAGAGGAATCGATTCTGAATACGCGTACAGCCCGGTTGATCTTCCCGCTGACTATGAAGCTGTACGGGAAACCATTCTGAAAAATATAGGGTGCTAGGTATGTATAGGGATAGCGCCTTATGGATTCTCATGGGATTTCTAGTGTTGTCTTGGTCGATGGGCACCGGTTCCATGTGGGCGGCGGAAGCTGACAAACGCAGGGTTGCTATTGAATCTGGTGAATTTAAGATGGGCGACTCTTTTTGCGCTGAAGAGCAAGGAAATTCTGACTGGTGCTCCGACGAAACACCGCACGGAGTTCGACTCAGCGCATTTTTAATCGACAAATACGAAGTGACCAATGCTGAATACCTAGGTTGCTTCGAAGACGGGATATGTGACCCTAACGAAATGCATGAATTTCGTCCCAAAGATTTCAATGTACCGGACCAGCCGGTAGCTTTCGTTTCTTGGAAGGATGCAGAAACGTTCTGTCGGTGGCGAGGTGGCGACCTCCCCACCGAGGCGCAATGGGAACGCGCCGCTAAGGCAGAAAATCTGGGCGGAGCGCATTTTCGACAGAATTATGAATCAGGCTCGCCGCTTTCCGTTGGACGTCATCGTCCCAACTCTAACGGAATCTACGATATGATGGGGAACGTATACGAGTGGACTCGCGACTGGTATGGACCGCTGGCAAGCGACGGGGTAGTGTCCAACCCAAAAGGACCGCCTGAAGGAAAAGACAAGGTCGTGCGCGGGGGAGCGTGGAATTCTCCAAATCATTTTTTGCGAGCTTCCGATCGGGTGGCTCGGTCACCCCAACTCAAATACAGTGATGTAGGTATTCGGTGTGTCTATGCACCGAAACAGAGAGGTTAAAACACCGTGTCGGATGTTAAAGAACTGGTCATTATAGGCTCAGGACCCGCCGGACACACAGCCGCCATCTACGCGGCGCGGGCAAACCTGAGACCGTTCATGTTCGAAGGTTATGCTGCAGGCGGGCCAGCCGGGGGGCAGTTGACAACTACCACCGAGGTGGAGAACTTTCCCGGTTTCCCAGAAGCTGTCGCGGGGCCAGAACTTATGCGACTGTTCCGCGAACAATCGGCACGGTTTGGTACCGAAATGGTCGGCGAGGATGTTAGCGAGGTGGATTTTTCCAAACGACTGTTCACGGTCAAGTCGGAGAATAGAGAGGTGAAGACCAAGGCAGTTATCATCGCCACCGGTGCCACCGCACGCAGGATGGGTGTGCCCAATGAAGAGAAAATGTGGAACAATGGCATGTCTGCCTGTGCGGTTTGTGACGGAGCTCTTCCTTTTTTTCGCAACCAACCGCTCATGGTCATCGGCGGGGGCGATACGGCAGTGGAAGAAGCAACCTACCTCACCAAGTTTGGATCTGTGGTTTACTTGGTTCACCGGCGCGATGAACTGCGTGCATCCAAGATCATGCAGAAGCGTGCACTCGAAAACGAAAAGATAGAGATCATGTGGAATACGGTGCTCGAAGACGCTGTCGGCGAGCAGTTTGTCACGGGAGCGCAGATCAAAAATGTCAAGTCGATGGAAGTTAAAGAAATCCCAGTCGCAGGGATTTTTTACGCCATCGGTCACACCCCGAATACTCAGGCGTTCAAAGGTCAGATCGACCTGGATGAATCCGGGTACATAAAAGTAAAAGAAGGAACTCAGGAAACCAGTGTCGAAGGTGTGTTCGCCGCCGGAGACGTACAGGACCACAAATACCGGCAAGCCGTTACCGCTGCCGGAAGTGGGTGCGCCGCCGCGCTCGAAGCCGAACGCTGGCTCGCAACCCAGGCCTGAGAGAATGACAAAAGCTAACCCGTACCATTGAGATCCCGAGTGTTTCCCTCGTATTGCCTTCGTCTCCATTAAAAGTATGTACCTAAAAGGGTAGGGAGGGGGGATTTTTGCCACCTCGCCCCCCTTTCTTATCCTCACCCACCTTGACATCCCCATTTTCAGTCTCATCTACCTTGTGTAGGGAAGATTTAACTTTCATTGTCGGGGCAATATGCACTTTGACAAATGATTATCAACTGCAGGTGTCTTTTGATTATTGAAGGGCGGTTTTCCTTAGTTCACAGATACATACAAATAGTTATTAGGATTTTCCTGACATTCTGTGGGATAAAATCTTGTTATCTACTTGATAAATAAAGGGAATAAAATTATAGGGTAAGTTCTCCTTTCTTAATGAGTGCCTAGAAATCTTTAAGGGCGGACCATTCATTACGGGCTTTGAATGGGCTCCTGCTAAGAAACGGGAAGAGATGAATCTCTTCCCGTTTTTTTATGCGCGTTTGTTGTTACGGTCAATGGCAAGCGGGAGAGCTTTTTTTCTGCTGAAAAGGAGGCCCTTAATTAACGACGATCAGTTTCCGGTGCATGGGGTAATAGAGAGCCTTTTTGATGGGACGGGTTTCTCCATTCTCTTTAATGAAGGCCGCATACTGGTCCAGTTGGGGGCGGTAACGTTCTGTCTCTTCGTTGAAAAAATTTTCGAGGTTGGCCCCCAGGTGCTCCCCGGTTTTATAATCAATAACCCAGCGCACGCCATTCTCATCGACGAAGGTTCGGTCGATGGTTCGTGAACGGTAGGTGCCCTTCAGGGTTTGTGTGAGTGGGTATTCGCAGCGGGCCTCCTCATGCTGTTTCAGAATCCACCGGCCCAGGTCGTCGTTCACGATATTTTCAACCATGGTTTTCCCCCTATTAATTTCCTTGTCGACCATTTGCTGCGGAAGGCCCAGTGCCCGGAGGGCGGTGCCCAATTTGGCTTCGAATCCTTCCATATTTTGTTCGGTCCAGGATTCGATTCCCGTTTCTGCAATATTCTTGAAGCAACGGTGGAGCACGGTGCCGAGATGCCGCGCCCCACTTCCTGCCCAGACGAACTCGGGGTGTTCGGTCGTGAGCTGAAGCTCCGGCACCGTTCCGATTTCGATATCCGGTGCGGGTTCGGGAGATTGGAAATCCACTGGGAGGCGCTGAATCGTCGGGCCACTTCCGAGTGAAATTTCTTCTACAGTGTCAGTCTGGTTTTCCTCTTCTGGCACAGGCGCTATCCATTGCTTCTCTACGTGGGGCCAGAGTTTGTGGAGTAGAGACCCTTTGCGAGGGGAGGAACCATTATTTTGTGATGAGTGACCGAACAGGTGGAGTTGTGTTTTAGCTCGGGTTGCAGCGACGTAGAGGAGACGTAGGGACTCAAAGTCCAATTTTTCCCTGTCGAATCGGGCGAGGAAATTATAGATTTGTGAGGATTGGCCTCCCTTCTCCTCAATGGGTGCGATCAGCAGGTCCTCACCATGCGGCATCCAGTAGACCAGGCGCTCTTCCCCTGTTTTCGATGTTTTGCCCAGTCCCGGCAGAATGACAAAATCGAACTCGAGACCTTTAGCTTTGTGTATGGTCATTATCTGGACCGGGTTTTCCTCCTTATCTATCGGGCTGGCAAAGAGATCCTGTAAAATGCGCTGGAACGAATGCAGTTGAGCGAGACCCCCCGCTTCCATGAAGCTGCTGATTTTATCGAAGAATAATTCGATGTCAGGAACCGTTTTCGAGTCGGTGCAGGCAGGCCCTCCTAGGCGGATCCAACACCCTTCCAGTACGTTTCGAAAATCAGACATGGGGAGCGCACACAGCGAATCGCTGAGTGCGGATTTGAATCGGACGAGCCGGGTGCGTCCATCTTCAGTCAGAGTTTGAATACATCGCTCGTCATTCACCAGCTTCCACACCGGCGTGCGCTCATCGACAGTGCAGAGTTTGTGCAGGTCTTCCAGTGAAAGTCCGCACCAGGGTGCGCGGAGGATGGACAGCCAAGCGACGCGGTCAACTGGAGACAACAGGGCGCGCATGAGCGAAAGCAGGTCAATGATTTCCGGCCGCGACGTGAGCGGATCGATCTCTTCGGCGCGGAACCGAATGCCCAGATGGTGAAACCGTTCAACGATTGCGGTGAGGTGGCTCCGTGCGCGTACCAGGATGGCGATTTCTTTTCCGGGGTGGTCCCGATGTATATCATTTATCAGTGTGGCAATTTCCTCCGCTTCCATTTCGGCGGTCGACTCCGGCATTGGATGCAGGACGACCCCTGTTTCTGCCGTTTCCGGTTCGGCGGCATCCGATTTGGAATAAGCGATCGCTCCCAGGTCCCGATGGTCTTGCTCTGGGAAAACCTTGCTGAAGCAGTCGTTGATCCAGTTGACGACTTTCTTTTGGGAACGGAAATTTGTTTTGAGCGCTAGAAAATCGAGTTGCATGTTGCCGATTCCCTCTTCTTTTGTTTTGAGGAAGAGGCCGACTTCCGCATCCCGGAAACGGTAGATCGACTGCATGGGATCGCCGACGATAAAGAGGGTGCGCCCTTCGCCCGGTATCCATTCGACAGTGAGCCGCTTGAGCAGGTCATATTGCTTGTACGATGTGTCCTGATACTCGTCGACAAGGATATGTTGTAGTTTCATGTCGTAGCGTTCCAGCAGGTTCGTTGGATTTTCTTCCCAACTGAGAGCTTCTCTCGCCGCAAGTGAAATTTCCGTGAAGTCCGTTTGTCCGTGTTCTACAAAGACGCTTCTTAATGTGTCAGCCATCTCCGGCAACAGGTAGAGTGTGGCCTCAAGCACGTCCCACTCTGAATCTGAAAGGCGAGGGTTTGGCAGTTCCCGTACTTCCTGCAATTTTTCGATAAAGGTTTGTTGTCCGGCAAGCGTGTCAAGAAGATCGATGAAATCCTGTTTCCTCCTGACAGCGTCATTGTTGTTGTCTGAGGGGAATCCGATACGTTTGTTCACACCTCCGGGTCGTCTCAAATCGCCCTCTTTTGTAAGGAGCAACCCTGCCAGACCTCGCCATTGGTCCAGGTGATTGATCGTGGGTTCTGGAAGCGACTTTAGCCCGGCAAGTGCGGCGATAGGGTGGTCTGGATTCTCAGCTGCGATATTGCTTCCGGCAAAGGAGGCTACTGGAGGTAAAGGTTCCAGTCCTAGTGGTCGGATGTTGTGAAGTTCCCAGAGGATCGCTTCGATGAGTTTTGTAAATGTTTCCTCTGAGCTTTGTCGACTCTTCTTGGTGATAATAAATTTTTCAAAAAAAGGAAGCATCCACTGGTCGCGTTTCTGCAAAAGCTGGATGATTCTTTTTAAAAACGAATTTTTGGAGTTATCTAGATGCTTGAGAACCGTACGGACCCATTTTCCAATCTCGTCATCAACCTCAATTTTGCTGAGTATCCGTTGTGCCGTTTCCCGGTACAGCTCATCGGCTTTATCCTGAATGCCGAGAGTCCCTCCCATCCATGAGAGTATCGGCATTTGCCTGACCAGTCCGGAGCAGAATGAATCGATGGTCTGGACTTTTAGGCGGTTGGGGTTTTCAAGCAACCGCCAGTCCTGTATGCGGTTTCGTTTCAGGGCAATCCGGGCCAGTTCCAAGGTCTTACGATGGTGTTCTGATTCCGGTGGCGTATCGTTGTGGGCCATTTCGAGTGCATCGAGGATACGCTTTTTCATTTCTCCCGCAGCCTTGCGGGTGAAAGTCATGCTGAGAATTTGTTCCGGATATTCGACCCCGCCCAGCAGTTTTAGGAAACGTTGGATGAGCAGTTCGGTTTTTCCTGATCCGGCGGGGGCTTGCACAAGAAAGGAACGGGTGGGGTCAAGCGCTTTTCTCCTTTCTTGAGTATCGGATATGGGCATCAGTCCGTGCCCTCGATTTCTTCGTCTGTTTTGTTTTCGCCGATTCGACAAAGCGAGTGGTATCCACAGACTCTGCACACGTTTCCTGATTTTAACGGGTCGATGCTGAGACGTCCGATTATAAATTCTTCGGCCAATTTGGACAGCTTGGCTTGCCAGTAGTCCAAGAGTTTTTTCCAATCGGGCCACCCCGTTTCCTCAGGAATTCTTTTTGGGGGCTTTCCTAAAGGGCTTAAGTAGCTCTCCTGATTTACGATAGATCGCCACTGAATTTTTCCTTTGTCAATTCCAGCAAATGCGATCCCCTGCGGCTTCATTTTGCAGGCGTAGAGCGGGAGCTGAGGTTCCTGAATCCGCTCGCCGAACCAGTGCCCGGGCTTGATTTGTCCTGTTTTATAGTCGATGAGGAGAATGGAGTCGTCAGGGTTGCTGTCGATTCGGTCGATTCTCAAATTCAGTTTTAATCCGCTAAGGGTGATAGATGCATTTTGCTCGCTGTGTTTGACTTCGAAATCAGGGCGTTGTAGTTCTTCCGCCATCCATTCGCCGAGCAGTTGCACCGAGCGTTCTTCCTCAAGCTTCGAAAATCGGGGTTGTCTGAACAGCCTGCCTCCTGAATCCAGCATGGCGCTGCGGACGCACCGAGCAAGTTCATGGGAGAGTTTGTTTTCATTTGTAAGTTCTTTCAGTTTTTCGCTGGTTTTGTGTTCGCTCCAGAATAAATCCAGTGCTTTATGGATGAGGATACCGCGCTCGCGCGAATCGAAATCGACAAGCGCCAGGTTGACCACTTCTGCGTGCAGGCGGTGTGCGGTGAAGGCGCGGAACGGGCACTCGCTCTGGTTTTTAAGCACAGTGTACCCGGCGCTCAGCCCTTGTATCGTAAACTTTCTATTTTCTTGCAGATTCATAGGAATTCGGTCGGAATCCTTCCACGATTCCAGTTGCGCGTTTGGCAGTAGGGAATCTTTGATCCTGTGTGACTTTTCAGCAGTTCTTTTTGTTTCTTTAACGGAAAGCCGGCCCAGGAGTGGACTGGACTTGAGCTCGTCCTTGTCCCCCAAGAGTGATTTACGCGGGAAACTAATTACAATGTTACCGGACGATTGAATCAGGCGGCATAGAGACTGCTCGGCAAATTCAAGTTCACGCTCCGGATCGGCATGGGGGAGTCTCTTGCTCTTTTGGAGCGAAAGCGGCAGGAAGGGGTTGGGGCCCGGTTGGGCGGGAAAACAGTCGTTGTGGCACCCCACAACCCAAAGGTGATCGAACTTTATACCGACTGACTGCTCAAGATCGGTGACAAGGATGGGTGCCTCTTTGGTTTTGACTTGGAACGAGATTCTCTGGGCGACTTTATGGAGTTCTTCGGCCGCCTGTTCACGCTTCAGCTTGCCGACAATGGAATCAAGCGAAGCCATGTCATCGAGGCATTCGTTCCATTTTTGTAGGCACTGGACTTCTTCGCTGGTAAGGGTACGGTTTTCTTCATGAGGCCAGCCCAGCTTCCTCAGGAAATTAGAAAAAGTTTTTGCCCATGCACTTGGTAGGTGGGAGTGGGTGTCCTCCAAAAACCTTCCCCACTCGCTGGTAAGCTCATACAGCTCTGGATATTTTTCTCGCTCGTATAAAGATTCGATGTGGTCAATATAAATAGATGTAAAATTATCAGACTGGAGCCGGACTTCCAGATTGTTTCTTGCCTCAAAGTTATTACGCCCCGAGCTTAAATAAGGACTTTTGAGAATGTAAAGAAATGTGGACAGGGAAACTGTGGATTTTTGAATCGACAGGAGATGGAGAGCCGTCTGGACCAACGGCTCGTTGGCCAGAGGTGGTCCCAACGAAATGTCGAATGGTAGTTCATGGTGTGTCCAGGGGTAAGCCGATTGTGGAACTAGTTCAGCGCTCAATTCGTTCAGGATTGTTTGTCGGTACTTTGTAAGTTCCGGCACGACAACACCGACACTTTGTCCCGGTTTGAATACGGAGCGGATCCAGCGGGCACACTGGATGGTTTCCTCCCTGCTGTCACTAAATGAATAGAGCTGGATGTTTTTATTCCGTGTGAGTTCATCAAAATTGGGGAGGGGGGTGTTCCGTGGGTCCGGGTCAAGCGTGACCTGAACCTTTTTCGATTTAAGAAAATCAAGCCAGGTCTCCAGTTGCGGGGTGACCTCAGCGAACCCGCGTAAAAGAATTTTTTCCGGCAGGGGAATGCGCCTTTGTTTCATCCCTTCACGGACGGCATCGATCAGGTCTGCAGGATCGAAAGCGCCGTATTCCTGCAGGCGTTTTTTGTAGCGCCTAAGCCAACCTAGAAACAACCGGCTTTCATGCGTCAGGGCAAGCGATTCCGGTACGATCTCAAGCTTGTATTTTTTGATTAGGCCGTAGGCCCTGGCAGCACTTTGGGCTGCAGCGTTCCGGTGCAGGAGAGACCATTGTCTGCGGACACCTCTTTGTTTCCGCGGTTGGATGCATTCAGGATCGCCTTCAATAATACCTTCCCAGATTTTTTGGGACTGAAATTCGGAAAGAATAAAAGAGTCAGGCCAGGATTCCAGCCACTGGTTTTTAAGCCAGGAGGAAAGGTCAAAAATTTCCGGAGTATCCCAGACTTTTTTGCCCGTGTGTTTCTGATGTTCGCAGTCTTTAAAAAAGAGGTGCCGGGCAAGGCGTGGGCTGACAGTGAGGGTTAGGAGATCCCGGGGCATCTGTTTTTAAATGGATGGGACGAAGGTACAAAAAGCGTCGAGGAACGTGGTTTGGCAGCAACACCCGAATTCATCAGGATATTTTTTTCGTTTCCTGGTGTCTTTACGGTGAAAAGTGTTTTTACGGTGTGTCCTGGACCCAGACTTCCCCCTTGGATGTGGTCTCGCGTTTCCAGATGGGGGTGGTGCGCTTGAGTTCGGCGATGGCCCATTCGCAGGCCTTGAAGGCTTCTTTCCGGTGCTCCCCTGCGGCGACGATCAATACGATGTTTTCACCAATATCGATTTCGCCGATGCGATGGACGATGATCATTTCGATGATCCCGTAATCCCTGATGGCCTGCTGACGAATTTCTTCCAGTTTCTTCTCGGCCATTTTTGGGTAGTGCTCAAAATTGAGCTGGGTGATATTCTCGCCTTTAGATAGTTCGCGCCCAGTCCCTAGAAAGGTGACGATTCCTCCGATATTGCGGGAAGCCTTTTTGATGGCTTCGATTTCATCAGTGACGATGAAATCCTCCCGTTGGATTCTGATCGTGGATTCCAGGGCAGTACTCATAACGGTTCCTTTCAACACCCGCCGGAAAAAGGTGGCAGCAGGGCTACTTCGTCTCCATCTCGAATGACCGCGCCGGGCACGACCACCTCGTGGTTAACGGAAATCATAACTTTCTTTCCCCGCATCATTTCTCCAATCTTGGGTGCGGTTTTTGATATTTCTTCGCTCAGCCTTTCGAGCGTGGTTTCGCTTCCCAAGTTGAACTGGTCTTCCTCCTTGTCAGCCATAGACCTTAAGCTGGCAAAGTATTTTACGGTGATCATGAAATAAACCTGTAAACGGATTGCGTTTGGTTATTTCGGCGGCGATGAGGTGCCCACCCGTTCCTTGGTGAACGTGCCGGATTTTCCGCCAGATTTATGAAGCAACCCGATATTAGTAAAATAGATGCTTCGGTCAACTGCCTTGCACATATCGTAGATGGTGAGCGCAGCGACTGAAACAGCCGTGAGCGCCTCCATTTCGACCCCCGTTTGGCCTGTAACCTTGACCGTGGCCTCGATCTGAATCCGGCACAAGCCAGATTTTGGATCGGGCTCCAAATCCTCCGAAAAGCCGATATCTACATTGGTCAGGAGGAGAGGGTGGCACATGGGAATGATCTCAGAGGTTTTCTTTGTTCCCATGATCCCCGCAACCTGTGCGACGGCCAGAACGTCTCCTTTTTTAATCTGCCCCTCTTTTATTAATCGCAACGTCTCTGGCGCCATGTAGACCTCGCCGGTTGCGACGGCGACACGTTCGGTATCCGCTTTCCCGCCTACATCGACCATGCGGGCATGGCCCTCTTCATTGAAATGGGTCAAGGGGTTAGACATGGAACAATACTACATTATCTGTTTAGGTCAGACAATCGGAAATCGCGTTCAATAGCCCCCTGCAAAGTTTTTTAACCTTTTGTTATTAATAGGAATTCATGGCGCAGGTGGTTCATAGAGACCTAGCATATTCCCGTCTGGATCGGCAAAGCAAATCAGTTTTCCATAGGAATAGATTTCCAGTTCCCCATTGAAAGAAACACCCTTTTGTTTCAGCGACTCGATTTCCTCCTCAATAGAGTTTGCTTTAAAATAAATAGTTGTTCCATGACTAGGCTCGGTGATAATTTCCCGATGCAGGGCCAGCCTTTGGCCATCGAGATCGAATTCCGCCCA
>CAZVZT010000016.1:0-15890 GCA_964631515.1 uncultured Nitrospinaceae bacterium | reverse complement strand
ACCTCGGCGGCGCAGTAGGATCCGATGATCACAGATTCTTCCAGGCTGTGGTTTTTGATGAGCCCGTAAAGCGTTCCCGCGGCAAAAAGGTCACCTGCGCCTGTGGTGTCCACGGCTTTTGCGGGGAAGGCGCCGATCTCGATTTTCTTTTCGGATGAGTTGGAGGCCCAGGATCCGTTGCTGCCCCGCGTGACAAACAATGTATCGGCCATTCCCTTGAGCACATCAAACGCTTCTTTTATATCTTCCGTTCCCGCCATGGCCATGGCCTCGACGTCGTTACAAAACAGGATGTCCACGTGCCAGCGTATAAAATCGGTGAGTTGATCTTTGAAACTGTTGACGATGAATGCATCGCTTAGGGTGAATGCGACGGGAACTTTATTTTTTTTTGCGACTTCGGCCAACCGCAGGGCGGCGGCTCGGGTCTCATCACCAGTCCAAAGGTATCCTTCAACATAAACCGCTCCCGAACTTTGGATGATGGTTTCGTCGATATTGTCTTGGTGTAATGTCGATGAAACGCCGAGATGCGTGAGCATCGTGCGTTCGCTGTCAGGAGTGACTAAAACAACACAGGTACCGGTACCGTCGATTCCGTCACCCGGTCCGGGAAAGCCCACCCCACAACTCTGCATGTCTTGGGTGTAGTGGCGGCCGTAAATGTCGTTGGCGACCCGGCCTAGATAATATGCCCTCCCACCCAGAACACGGAACCCGTGAACCGTGTTGGCGGCAGAGCCCCCCGAGGAAATCTTGGTGGGGTGTTCTTTGAGCGCTCCAAGAATTTCAGCTTGGTCCTCTGCCGTGGACAGGGTCATACCGCCTTTGGTCAGGGTACTCTGCTGGATGAACGCATCCTCCACACGTACTTCGATGTCTACCAGCGCGTTGCCAATGCCTACCAGATCGTATCTCATGGTTGCCTTTTACAGGATAGTCGTGATTGAAAACAAGGGAAAAAAGTTGACGCAAGTGTCCAAGTGGTATTTGTAATCTTTGCAATTAGACGGTAATATTTTTCCGTATGACGGGTGTACTTTACAAAACAAAGAACTTTCTCTTCACGTCCTTTCTGTCTATTGCTTGTTTGGCTCCATCCTTTGCTTTGGCACAGGAGCTGGTCGGGTCGACTTCTCAGTTTGCTAGCATCATGAATGGTGTGCTGGCTCACCCCTGTTTGAGCAATGGGGATTTCGGAGTAAAGATTTACTCCCTAGACCGGAATGAAACGCTCTATTCGGTAAACAGCGACAAGTCGTTTACACCAGCCTCCAATATGAAGTTGTTGACCACGGCCATGGCACTCAAGCGGTTGGGTCCGGACTACCGGTTCCATACTCGTTTGTATGCAACCACTCGGGTGGCTGAGGAGACGCTGAGGGGTGATCTTTATATAAAAGGTTTTGGCGATCCCAATCTGGTGAGCGAGCAGATGTGGCTTTTAGCCAACGAACTGCATAACTTACCGCTCCGTAAGGTGGAGGGTGATATTGTTGCTGACGATTCCTTTCTCGATGACCGGCTTCGCGTCAAGACCTGGCGCAAGCGAGCAGGGGCTGAGGCCTTTCAAGCCCCACTGGGAGCGCTATCGTTTAATTTTAATACGGTCACCGTACATGTTTCGCCCGGCGAGAAACCGGGGGACAAACCTGTGGTGGTAGTTGATCCCGACGTTGAGTTCATCCGCGTGGATAATCAGGCTAAAACGGTTGCTCAAACTCGACGCAGTCGATTGATAGTCAACCGGGTGGATCGGGGAGATTACAACGAAGTTACAGTATCCGGGGTGATCTCCGTGACCCATTCACGCGAAACATATTATTTGAATATCACCAAACCCACGATCTATGCTGCGACGGTATTTAAAGAATATCTTCGCCGGGCGGGGGTGGGAGTGACCGGAGCGGTGAAGATTGGTACCGTGCCCAAGGATGCCTACAATCTAGTGGACCACTCATCGGTGTCGTTGTCACTGATCCTTCGTGGACTAAACAAATTCAGCAACAACTTTGTTGCCGAACAAATTCTAAAGACTCTGGCTGCAGAACTTTATGGCCCACCTGGAACCACAGAAAACGGACTCCAGGCCATGGAAAAATACCTGCAATCGCTGGGGTACGCTCCGGATCAATACCAGCTACTGGATGCTTCCGGCCTATCGAGGCAGAATCGGTTGAGCCCGGACCAGATTGTTTCGATTCTTCAGGATATGTATGGCGATTTTGGGGTGTACCCAGAATTCGTTTCTGCGCTGGGGGCCATGGGTCGTGACGGCAACGTACAAAAACGGATGAATGGGCACAATGGCTCAGATCGGGCTCGTGTTAAGACAGGAACACTGAATTCCGTCAGTACGCTATCGGGTTATTTCCAGTCAGCGGATGGAGAGCGGTTTGCATTTTCCATTTTGATGAATGGCTTGAAGTGTTCAACGGGACGGGCGTGGGTACTGCAGGACCAGATCATTAGTGAGGGATTGAAATTCCAACGGGAGCCGCGGGAAGCAGGCCCGGTTAAGTAGGGTGCTGGATGATTTAGCGACGACCAAAAACTTTGGTGTTCTCCTTTCTGTCTTCGTCCAGAATCTTCTTCCAATCACGCTTTTTGATCGGGGCTTTCAGAAAATCTTCGTAAATATTCCGGGCTAGTTCAGTTCGGTCTACCCCCTCTGGGGCCACCTGAATATCCAGTTGTGCCAGTGCCATGTCGAAATCACGGTTGAGCAGGGTGTCTGGGTCCATTTTATATTCTTGTAAAATCTGACGAATAGTACCCATGTTTTGTTTGAACCGGTTGGCCACTTCGTTGATGTTGGACGGTCGGTACTGACCATTGGCTCCAATGCCCAGGTGGTAGGCGCAAAACAGATCAAATGGATGGATCCCAGAGGTGTTGGTCTTAGCTTCGGGTTGAGCCTGCTGGTCTGAAACTGCCTGTGCGTTTTGAAGAACCTTATCGGGTTTGTTGGAATAAGTCCGGTTCCTCGAGTGCCCTTGTGAGTCGCTTGCACCCTGATTGGATCTGTGTTTTCCACCGGGCCTTCTGGAAAATTTCCCATTTCCATTCGAGTTGTTGTTTTTTCCGGAGGCATTTTGTTTGTTTCTGCTACTCATGGAAAGATGAGAGGTCAGTGTTCCAGACGAAGAGGCGGTGGCCCAAAGATGCGGTGTATGGGATTCTTTTGCTCGGGAAGAATTCCGGTTTGAGCCGTTAACGTTTTTGGATTGACTCCGGGTATTGCGCTGAGCATTGCCACCACTGCGCCGCGGGCCGTTATTTCGGTTAGACGATCGTTGGTTGTTTCCGGTTCTTCTCAAGATGGTTTTCCTTTAAAAAAAAATCAACACAATCAAAAAGGCTTTGTTTTTTTCTCAGTTGGCTGAAGGGGTCGGTTTATGAATAATTCCCGGCCATTGTCTTGACCTTCGGGTGATGTCAGGAGAGCGCCTGATTGATGGTTTCTAAATGAACTGAGAGCCGAGTTTGTTTTTCAGAGAGGGCGTGCCTCCTCTGATTGTCCTTCTCGATGACTTCAGGGGGCGCCTTGTCTATGAAGTTTCGGTTGGAGAGTTTCTTGTCCAGTACTATGGTATCTTTTTCAATTTTTTTCAACTCTTTTTCGATGCGCTTCTTTTCTTCGGCAAAATCCATCTTGCCTTTTAGCGGGACAAAAATGTCCATACCATCCCAAACTGAGGACGCTGAGACTTCGGGTTTGGTCACTTTGGGCCCAAAGTCAACAAGCTTCACCCGCGCCAAGGTGTTAATATAAAGTGAATTAAGCCTTAATATTTCAACCTGTTCTGGTTGTTTTGTCCGGACCAGCAAGTCCAGGTTGAGACCAGGGTTCAAATTCATTTCTCCGCGAATATTGCGTACACTGGAGATCACGTTGATGACCGTGGAGAAGGTTTTTTCCGCTTCGGGGTCGGATTTGGATTTATCGAAAAGTGGAAACGGCGTGGTCATGAGGCTTCGGTCTCCGGCTGGAAGTTTGCTCCGAATTTCCTCGGTGATGAATGGCATGAAGGGATGAAGCAGACGTAGGCTCAATTCTAGTACATGAACGAGAACATTTTGGGTCGCCTTGCGATCCTCTCCCCCATTCAGGTGTGGTTTGGACAATTCGATAAACCAGTCGCAGTATTCGTTCCAGATGAACCGGTAGATGGTCGAAGCGGCGTCGTTGAACTTGAATTCCTCAAGCGCATTGTGCACTTCGTCGCAGGCTGCATTGAGGCGACTTAGGATCCAGCGGTGTGCAGCAGGTAGTTTGATTTTTGCATCCAACTCGCAGGTTCCGTCATAGTCGTCCAGATTCATCAGCACAAAGCGCGAGGCGTTCCACAGCTTGTTGCAGAAATTTCGGTATCCTTCAATGCGGTCTTCGGCGAGCTTGATGTCCCGCCCCTGTGCGGCAAACGCTGCCAAGGTGAACCGCAGAGCATCAGTCCCGTATTTTTTCATCATGGTCAAGGGATCAATCACGTTTCCCTTGGTTTTGCTCATCTTCTGTCCCTCAGTGTCACGGATCAGCGCATGAATGTAGACGTTTCGGAAGGGAACGTCGCCCATGAATTTGAGCCCCATCATTATCATGCGTGCTACCCAGAAAAAGAGAATGTCGAATCCGGTACAAAGCACCGAAGTGGGATAGAATTTTTTTAATGTCTGGGTTTCATCAGGCCAACCTAGGGTGGAGAAGGGCCAGAGCGCTGAACTGAACCAGGTGTCCAGCACGTCGCTTTCCTGTGTGAGGTCGTTCGCACCGCAGTGGCAACAGGTGTCCGGGGTTTCCCGGGCTACAGTCATTTTCCCGCAGGCGGAACAATGCCAGGCCGGAATCTGGTGTCCCCACCAGATTTGACGAGAGATGCACCAGTCGCGGATGTTTTCCATCCACTCGAAATAAGTATTCTCCCAGAATTGTGGGACGATGCGAATGGAACCGTTCCGGACCGCTTCCATTGCGGGCTTGGCAAGCGGTTGGGTTTTGACGAACCATTGCTTGGAGATATAAGGTTCCACCACTGTCCGGCACCGATAACAATGTCCGACCGAATGCATATGGTCTTCGATGCCGGCGAGCAGGTCGCGCTCCTTCAGATCTGCTACTAGTTGCTTGCGGCAGGCCATGCGATCCATCCCTTGGTAGGTTGGTCCCGCTTCTTCGTTCATAGTTCCGTCTGGGTTCATCACGTTGATGGTGTCGAGCTTGTGGCGGCGCCCTAGTTCAAAGTCGTTGGGGTCATGTGCGGGAGTGACTTTCAACGCGCCTGAGCCGAAGGAAATATCAACATAACGGTCACCGATAAGCGGGAGCTCCCGTTCTAGGATCGGCAGGATGAGTGCTTTTCCGATCATACCCTGGTAGCGTTCATCCTCCGGATTTACCGCAACGGCCGTATCTCCCAGCATGGTTTCGGGGCGGGTCGTCGCGATTATCAGGGGAGTTCCGCCTTCCTTGAACGAATATTTGATGTGGTACAGATGGCCTTTGGTTTCGTGGTACTCCACTTCAAGGTCGGAGAGGGCAGTGTGGCATCTAGGGCACCAGTTGATGATATAGTCGCCCTGGTAGATCAAACCTTCTTCGTAAAGCGAGACAAACACTTCGCGCACAGCGCGAGAAAGCCCGTCATCCATGGTGAAACGATTGCGTTCCCAGTCCAGAGACGCGCCCAGTTTGCGCAGTTGAAGATCGATCGTTCCCCCTGACTCATTGCGCCACTTCCAAACACGCTTGATGAATTCTTCCCGTCCCAGTTCCTGCCGGGTGGTTCCTTCGGCATGCAGTTGTCGCTCAACCACGTTCTGGGTGGCGATGCCTGCGTGGTCTGTCCCCGGTTGCCATAACGTGGCACATCCGAGCATGCGCTTCCAGCGCACCAGAATGTCTTGGAGTGTATTGTTGAACGCGTGACCGATATGAAGAGATCCGGTGATATTTGGCGGAGGGATTACGACAGAGAAATGCTCGTGGGATGAGTTTTCATCGCCATGGTACAAACGATTCTCTTCCCAATATTGGTTCCAGCGTTCCTCCACTTTTTCCGGACTGTAAATTTTATCGAGTTGATCCATAATTTTCGTTTGCTGTTAGAAAAATGTGTTCCCGAACCGAAAACAGGGCTTCTGCGGAACCTACCCCACGCGGAGAAGGGAACACGATTTAATCAATGCGCGGCACCAACAGCGGCGCCCGGTGTAGTATCAATATAGACTAAGGGGGATTCAATTTGAAAAAGAGACGAGACCGGAAAAACCGATGGAGTTTCTCATGATTTTTTGATCTTGTCGATCTCTTCTTTGATGATCTCTCTTGCAATCCCAGGTGTTATCTCTCTAACCACTTCTCGCACGGATTGAGCGATTTTGTCGGAGAGATTGGCGATTTCTTTTTCAAGGGAAGCGCTGAGGGATCTCTCTAACGTTAGTTTAACTTGTTCGTTTACTGCCTGAGCGAACCGATCGTCTCTGGTGTCAATGGAATCGTCAAGCTGATCCAAGTCTTCTACGCGGTGCGAGGCCATGTCCGGTTTGCTCCAGATTTCTTCTTCTTGCATGGACGCTACCTCGGCTAGATTGCCTGATCCGTGATCGACTTCTGCGGAGTTGTTCATTTCTCTAATCGGCTCAATATCTTTGATCATTTTTTCGAGCGCATCCTCAAGTGACTCAACGTCCCTGTTGATGTCATCAGGTACGCCTCCTTCCGCAACCATATTGCTCGCCGAAAGCTCAATGGTGGCCTCGACGGGCTCTGCTGGTTCAGTAGTATCCTCTGATAATATGCTGGACTCGCTTCTAGCCGAGGTGGATAGGCCTCCGGAAAGCAGATCATTCACTTTTTTGACGATATCATCCGGCTTGAATGATTTTAAAATATAGTCGTCAGCGCCGGATTCTTGAAATTTAGTTTCGTTGAGCTCTTCGAAATTGTTGATCAGCAGGAGAACCTTGGTTGCCTCGAATTCTGCGTCTTCTTTGATTATTTTGGACAGCTCAAACCCAGTCAATCCCGGCGTGTCGACGGCCGTGAGAACAATATCGGGTAGAAATTTTCCCAGCTTGTCGAATGCTTCTTCCCCGTTGTTAACGCTCTCAACTCTGGTGCTTTCATGTTCAAAGGCCAAAGCGACAACATTTTGTGTGGCGATGCTGTCGTCAGCGACTAGAATTTTTCTCATCATGAGGAAACTTTCTTTCGCGGAGCTCGGGGAATGGAGATCGGATTCACAATTGGATGACTGAATATCCAGACGATGCGGAAGGGATTGATATTGTCGCTGCATCCTCCGCGAAGTATAGCACAATTAAAAAAATCAAATCAAACGATGAAGTTTTGGGATTCCCTTGCCTCCGCTTGAAAAATGGGCTTCATTGGGTTTTAAAAAGATAGGAAATAATTTTCGCCGAGATCCAGAGAAGATAGAAAGAATGGTTGTTATTTTTCTGCCTGCTCGATTTGAATGGTAAGGTGGTTCCATTCTTCCATGAGATTTTTTTCTTCGACCGAAAGATCTTTTTGCTGTTCGATTAATCCAATGAGTTCTTTTTTGCGTGATGCCTCGTAAATGGTTGGATCGGCAAGAGTCAGCTCGACTTGCGTTTTTTCTTTCAGTACTTCCTCTAGTTTGTGTTCGTTTTGTTCGAGACGTGACTTCAGGGGTTTTAAGATTCGATGCCGCTCGTTTCGTTCTTCCGCTTCTCGGCGCTTACGGTCCCTGTCCTGTCTGGATACCGTAAGTACCACTGCGGATTCAGTTGGGGGCGAAACGATGGATTCGGTTTCCTGCGTTTTGACGTATTCATAATTGCTGTAGTTGCCAATATACTCACGGACCATGCCGTCACTGACTTCCCAGACGCGGTTGATGATGCCGTCAAGAAAATATCGATCGTGGGAGATGGTGCAAAGAGTGCCTTCATAATCGGCGAGTGCGGCGGCCAATACTTCGCAGGATCGCATATCGAGATGGTTGGTAGGTTCGTCCAGGAGCAATAGTGACGCCGGAGACGCCAGGATGCGCGCGAGCGATAAGCGGGCGCGCTCACCACCAGATAAAACCGCGACTTTCTTCTCCACATCATCGCCGGAAAATAGAAATGCACCCAGGATCGTTCGAGTCTTAGTTCGTGTGAGACCATCGACGAATGCTTCTATCGACTCAAGGACGGTCCATCCCGGATCGAGCACGTCGGACTGGTGCTGGGCGTAATAGGCTCGAGAGACGTTATGCCCCAGTTTGATTTCCCCGCTTTCGTGATCCAGGACCCCGGCCAAGAGCTTGAGTAAGGTGGATTTTCCTGCGCCATTTTCGCCCACGAGAGCCACCCGCCAGCCACGTTCGAGTTTAGTGGAAAAATTCCGGTACACGGTGACGTCGCCATAGCTTTTATCGACGTTGGAAAGCTCGATGGTGATGCGCCCGGTTCGTTTCGGTTGCGGAAAACGGAAATTGATCGTCTTTGTGCTCGTCATGGTTTCGATCCGTTTCATTTTGTCGAGCATTTTGATGCGGCTTTGAACTTGGGTGGCCTTGGTGTTCTTGGCGCGAAAGCGTTCAACGAACCGCTCGATTTCTGCGATGCGCTTTTTCTGGTTGGTAGCTTCAGCTTCGAGCTGCGCTTCGCGATCCTCTTTTTGCCGCTCATAGTCGCTGTAGTTTCCAGTGTACAAGGCGAGTGTTCCCCGATCGAGTTCGACCACACGCTTTACAAGGCTGTCGAGAAACCGCCGGTCGTGGGAGATGAGGAGCAGACTGCCGTCGTAATTCTTTAGGAACGCTTCGAGCCAGATAACCGATTTCAAATCGAAGTGGTTGGTGGGTTCATCAAGTAGGAGGACGTCTGGGCTTTGCAGAAGGAGACGGGCCATTTCAGCACGCATTCGCCATCCGCCGGAAAGCTCCTTGAGCGGCTTTTTAATTTGTTCCTCATGGAAGCCGAGTCCGGAAAGGATGGCGCGGGCTTTGGGTTCGCGTTCGTACCCACCCAGTCGCTCGAATTCGTGGTGGAGTTCACCGTAGCGTTGGACTTTGGTTTCGGAGGATTTGTCAGGTCTGCGCAGATCCTGCTCAAGTCGCTTCATCTCATCGCACGCAGACTGGAAATGAGAGTCTCCTGAGACTACACGCTCCAGTATGGTTCCGTCATCTTTGCCCAACTCCTGTTTGAGCAAGGCGACGCGGGCGCCCTTACGGATTACGATTTTCCCGGAATCGACAGACTCTTCCTGGGTGATGATGCGAAACAGGGTGGTTTTTCCCATTCCATTTTCCCCGACCAGTCCCACAGTTTCATTGGGGCGTAAATGGAAGTTAACGTCTTTGAGTATAATTTTGGGACCGAATTGCTTATTCAGGTTTTGCAGATAGATCACGGTGGCTTTGCATTTTGGGAGAGGTTATGCCCCCTCTTTGAGTTTAGGGTTGAACGCTTCCCGCAGGCCTTCGCCACACAGGTTGAACGCAAGCACGACGAAAAGGATGGTGAACCCAGGAATGAAAGTAATCCACGGGGCGTCGAAAATGAACTGCTTGCCGTCGGCAAGGATGTTGCCCCAGGTGGCGTCGGGTGGTTGTACGCCGAACCCGAGAAAACTCAAGCTTGATTCGGTGAGTATGGCCGTGGCCACACCGATGGTGGCGGATACCAGAACAGGCGCGATGGCGTTGGGCACCATGTGAACGAAAATAATCCGCCACCCCGGAATGGCTTGACTGCGTGCGGCGGCGATGAAATCCTGCTCCCTCAACGCAAGGAACTCGGCGCGAACAAACCGTGCCGTCCCCATCCAGCTGGTGAGCCCGATTACGATCATGATGTTGTATATGCTGGGTGGCAAAAGGGCGACCACGGTAAGGATAAGAAAGAATGTAGGAAAACAGAGCATAATATCAACAAACCTCATGATGAGCGTATCGACCGAGATGAAGGCTAATTTTTTTTTCCCGTAGTACCCGGCAAGCCCACCGAAAAATATTCCAAGCAGGACGGAAATCCCAACGGCGACAAATCCAACGGTTAGCGAAACGGAAGTTCCCTCCAGCATGCGAGCGAAAACATCACGCCCGAGCTCATCAGTGCCCATCAGGTACATACTAAATGCGGGAGCATCTTCCTCAGGAGTGATTGTGCTTGTAAATGGTGTGAAAGGCGGAAGAAATTTTTCCGACAGCCGCACCGTCTGCGGGTCGAATACAATGATCCACCGAGTGAGCACCTTGCCCACGACGGCGACGATCAAGAGTAGAAGTAGGCACAGGTAGCTTGCATAGGCGAGCCGGTTGCGCTTGAAGATACGCCAGCGTTCTTCAAGTAGGCTTACTGATGGTTTTAGGCCTTCCACTTCCTGTATGTGAATCGTTTCACTCATAATATATTTCTCTAAAACTTGATGCGCGGATCCACCACCGCATAAAGGATGTCCGAGACTAGGGTGCCGATGAGTACTAGGATTGCTGAAATAAAGTTGAGCGTGAGGATGACCGGGAAATCGCGTGCAAGGATCGCCTCAAAACCGAGTCGTCCCATTCCCGGCCAGGCAAAAATCGTTTCAAAGATGACCGAACCGCCAATCAAGCCTGGAATAGTCAGGCCGAACATGGTGATGAACGGAAGCAGGGCGTTTCTCAGCCCATGCCGGTAGATGACGGCGTCCTCAGATAATCCCTTGGCACGGGCGGTGCGGATGTAGTCCTGATTAATGACCTCAAGCATCTGTGAGCGTACGTAGCGGGAAAGAATTGCCACTCCTGCCACTGCAGACATAAATGCTGGAATCGTCCAGTGCCATACGCGGTCCATAGAGCGAAAAAGAAAGCCCGCATCTTCCAGTCCGAACGTGCGCATCCCGATGACCGGAACGTTAAACGTCTTCACCATGAAGATGATGCAGATGTAGGACAGGAAGAATCCTGGGATGGAGATCAGTGCATACGACAGAAAGGTTCCCACTTTGTCGAACACGGAACCTCGGTTCAACGCTGCTTGGATCCCCACGGGAAAAGCTAGGAACCAGGTGATGAGCGTGCCTACGATGAACAAAGGAAGCGAGTTAAGGAAACGATCCCAGATTTTTTTTAGTACTGGTTGGTTGTCTTTAAATGATTTGAGTTGAGCAGTGAACAGGTCTTTCATCCAATAAACGTATTGAGTGTGTAATGGTTCATCTAGGTGGAAGGCGGCCCGGATACGCTGGATGTCCTCCGCTTTCATTCTCGGATTGGATGGATCGACTAGACTGGGTTCTCCCGGTGCGAGATGGACGATTGAGTGAGAGATGATCGAGATAAAAAAAAGCAGAACGATACGTTGTCCGATGCTTTTTACAATGAACCGAGTCATTTGAGAGGTGATGATTAATTAATAATTAGAAACAAGAAACTTCTTCCCCCACCTTGAAGATGGGAACGGCCATTCATTGCTCATTGAACAACGTTGATTTATACTTCTTGCATGGATATTTTACAGTTCAGTCATCAACTCGACAACTTACTTGATATTAAGTCTATCAAGGATTCGCCGAACGCGGTGAACGGTCTCCAGGTGCAGAACGTCGGTGCGATTAAAAAAGTTGGGCTGGCGGTGGATCTGTGTATGGCTACCATTGAGATGGCCATCGCCGCGAAGTGTAACATGATGTTCGTGCACCACGGAATGCTTTGGGGTGGGATACAACCCGTGCGGGGAAAATTTTACGATAAGTTATCCGCGATGATGCAGGCTAACTTGGGTCTGTACTCAGCGCACCTTCCGCTCGACATGCACCCTGTGCTAGGTAACAACAAGGCACTCGCGGATCTTGTCGGGCTATCCCACCTCGAACCGTTTGGTGAGTATGAAGGGCAGAAAATTGGGTTCAAGGGGCAGATCGAAGCCACATCGGCAAAAGCTTTGGGCGATGACTTGAGAAATCAAATGGGGTCACCGGCCAGGGTGATCGGGTCGGGGGAGGTGCGGACTCTAGGGTTAGTCTCTGGGGGCGCGGCGGATATTCTGAGGCAGGCGGTGGAGGAAGGTTTGGATGCTTACCTCACCGGCGAGGGGGCGCACCAGCACTACCACGAAGCGATGGAAGATGGGTGTGTCCTAATCCTTGCCGGACATTACGCCACTGAAACCGGCGGCGTCAAGGCGGTAGGGCGGTATATGGAAGAACAGCTTGGCATCGAAACCGAGTTCCTCGACTACCCCACAGGAATGTGAGGTTCAATAGGGGGGCTCTTTAATGATGGCGTTGCAGTTTTGTGACTTTTGCTGGCGCGGTTTGTGCGTTCCATTTGAGGAAAACGAGCAGGACGCCTAGCATTCCGAGTCCGACCGGAAAAACCCAATCTGTGATGGTGCTCATTAAGTCACTTTCTTTTAAAATGTGAACCGGTATTTTTCAAATAGTTCCATAGTAACGTCGTTCTTCCCTTCCTTTTTGACTTCCTGCTCAATACGCTTGACCGCCATATCGCGGATGAATGAGATGGGGATACGCATGACCTTTTGAGCTGCGTCTTCGTGCCAGTTGAGCTCGAACGTTGGCATTCCCTGGGGCGTGTCGGGCGGACTCTTTTCTTTCTGAAGCTCCTCTTCGGTCACTTCCATGCCCATGGCCTGTTTGGCCGAGGCAGGCATAATATTGGTAAACACTTCTTCAATAATACTGGGATTTACCATCTTGTCACCGCGTTCCCGCGCCCGCGCTTCGATCGTCTGTTTTGCCATACCCAGTACAAAGGGCGGAACCTTTTCCATTTTGGCTAGCGCTTCTTTACTCCAAGGCATTCCCATCGTGGGTGTGACTTCCATATAGTTTTTGAATTTTTTAATGATGTCGTCCTTTTTCTCCGTACGCATGGCGAGGAAATCTTCGATTTCTTCGATCACTTCCACCTTGCGCGGACTTTGCTTCATTTTATCTTTGGCGACTTCGAAGGCGCCCATCGATAGCTCTTCGAATCCGAATTGTTTCACACGCTTGGATACCAGCATCATCGATTCGTTGCGGATTTCTGTAAGAAAGTCAGAGGTGATGTGTTTGAAGCCCCGCTTGATTGCCCTCTGGACCATGAGCTTGCGGATGCCAGGGCGCACGAACTCTGGGGCGTGTTTCACTCGTTCCCAGGCCTCTTGGGTCCATTCGACCCCATTTTCGCGAGCGTAGGGATGATCGATATTTTCAGTCGGTGGCGTATTCTGGCTCATAGAGGATTCAAGGAGAAGAAATCGGCTTCGTTTACGGGATTTCGAGATCAAGTCTTTAGTCTAAAAATTACTTGAAGCGATTTTGAATGTCAATTATTTTGAATGGTTTTCAAACTCAGTCACCTGAGGTATAACCTCGCTATGATGAAACGTTCGCCCATCGTATATTTTCTATTTTTCTTTTCCGGGGTTACGGCGCTGATCTATGAGATCGTTTGGACCCGCATGCTCACCCTTGTATTCGGGCATACGGTGTTTTCGGTTTCAATTGTTCTTGCGGCGTTTATGGCCGGTCTCGGATTTGGGAGCTATTTTTTAGGCTACACCATTGACCGTATCTGTGAAGAAGGCGCGGGTTTTGGTGGTTCTCTCGGTGATGAGAACGGGGACACCGGATTGTCTGAAGAACGGAGGGCGTTAGCTCCGCTCTTGATCTACGGATGGATCGAAATACTCATTTTCGCCGTTTGCACGGTCCTGTCTCTCGTTTTCTTTAAGTTTTCAGTTATTTATTCTTGGTTTCATATTCCCCTTCCCGAGTCCGTAATGCTCCAGAACATAATCAAGGCGGCGTTGGCGTTCGGGCTTATGTTTTTTCCTGCGACCCTAATGGGGGCGACGTTGCCCATTATCACCAAATACTACGTCACAGAAGACACGAGACTGGGCAGCCAGGTGGGAATTCTGTACGGCGTCAACACGTTTGGTGCCGCTTTGGGCTGCTTATTGACAGGATTCTTTCTTATCGGCACCTTCGGGATTTTACAAACTGTGCTGGGCGCGGCACTGGTGAATTTGTTCATAGGGGTGAGTGCCCTCCGAATCTACCAGGAGTCGACAGGCGCTAGGATTAGTTTTCGCCTGCCACGCCTGACCCTACCTTCGTTTGTGTGGACCGCGGAGCAGAAGGTATGGATAGCTGTCAGTTTCGTATGTGGTTTTACGGCGCTGGCTTATGAGGTGTTATGGACGCGCCTCCTTGTGTTCAGTATTTCCAGCACTGTTTACTCATTTAGCATGATGCTGGGAGTGTTTCTGTTGGGTATCGTGCTCGGCAGTTTGTTTGTTATTCCTGTGTTTCGCAGTGCTTTTAATTTGCGGACGGTGCTGATCTGCCTGCAGGGAGGTGTAGGGGTTTACGTGATCTGTTCCCTGTACACTATGGATCTTTTGCTTTCACCTCCTTGGAACAGTTACAACCTGCAGGATCCGGTAGCTGCATTTTCCCGATATTTCAAGGATTCTTCGGCGCTCATGCTGTTGCCGACGATCGGCTTGGGAATGAGTTTTCCTATCCTCATCAAAATGATCTCCGGTGGGAGCGAGCACGTGGGGCGGGCAACGGGGCAAATTTATGGCATCAATACGTTGGGGGCGATTTTAGGTTCACTCGTGTCTGGGTTTCTCCTTCTGCCGGAATTGGGTGCGCAGAAAAGCCTCTTATTGGTTGCAACTTTGAATCTCGTTGTGGTGATGTTCCTCTTTCGTACGGGGTCTTACCTGACACTAGCCTCGCGAAAGGGCGTGACAGTGGTCCTTGCGGGAATCATCCTTGCGGTGAACATAGGCATACCGTCGAACTTACTCGACAAGTTCTTCATGCGCGACAGCACCGGTTCACGAGACGTTTCCCAGCTTCTTTATTTTGATGAAGGCCTCACCGATACCGTTGCCGTGTTCGAGGACAACTACGGAATTTTGGATCCAAATGCAAAGCGTCTCATCACCAATGGTATCTCCATGTCTGCCGCTAACTTTATTGCTTCACGTTACATGAAACTGCTTGCGCACGTTCCTATTCTTTTGCTGGACGATCCGGAAAACGTTTTGGTTGTATGTTTTGGAACTGGGCAGACTACTGGCGCGGCGGGGATTCACCCATTGGTGAAAACTGTTGACAGCGTCGATTTATCCGAAAGTGTTGTGCGTTCGGGGACAGTGTTTGCTTCAGAAAACCACGACGTCCTCAACAACGAAAAGGTCAACATTGTTCTTCAGGACGGAAGAAACCATTTGTTGACCACGCACCGAATGTACGATGTGATCACTTCCGAACCACCACCACCACGCACGGCATTTACCGTGAATCTGTATACCCGGGAATATTACGAGATGGCGCAAAAGCGCCTCAACCCCGGCGGGATCATGGCGCAATGGATTCCACTGCACAGCCAAGGTGAAAAAGAAGTGCTGATGCACTTGAGTACGTTTCTCTCGGTGTTTCCCCATGCGATGGCCTGGATGTCGGTCGCCAACGAAATGCTAATTATCGGATCGGACCAGCCGATCGCAATCGATTTTAAGAAATTGAAGGAACGTTTCTCCGATCCGATTGTATCTCGGGCGATGAAGGATATTCAGATCCCCGATGTTTATTCTTTTCTCAGCAATATCTGGTTTTTTGAGAATCAGATGAGCACGCTTGCTGCGGGCCAGCCGGTCATCACTGACAACCGACCAATCATCGAGTTTTATCTGGACCTCGGGGGCGTGATCGGTGTGTCAGGGCGCGAACGACTGGTATTCAACCGGACGTCGTTCTCAGGCATTGCAGGTCGGATTTCCGGGATGACCTACGAGGATAAAAAGCAACTGAAGAAACTTTACGATGCGATGGACCTCTACCAGCGAGGGGTCATGTACAGTAACCGCGAACAGCTCCTAGAGGCGCTTGTTTTGACGGG
>CAZVZT010000015.1:0-15961 GCA_964631515.1 uncultured Nitrospinaceae bacterium | reverse complement strand
CAAAGTCGCTTTATGACTTTCTGAATCAGAATACGTCAACAGCCATCATGCCAAGCTATGGAAACCCGTTTAACCAGTTAATTGATATACGTGGCTACGGGCTGACCGATGGCTTCAAAAATGTTGTGATTTCTGTCAATGGACGCCGACTGAACAATATCGACTCAGTGCCCCAGCAATTAAGCACCATCCCGTTTGACAGCATTGATCGTATTGAAATCACGAAAGGGAGTGGGTCCGTGGTTTATGGAGATGGTGCAACCGCCGGGTCGATTCAGATCTACACACGCGACACAACGGAAACCAGCATCGCCGGGTCGGGGGGCAATTATGGAATAAACACAGGGTCGTTCACCACCGGCTTTTCAAAGGGCAAGTTTCTGTTCTCAGCCTTGGGCGACCATTATGGACAAGATGGTTTCAGTGATCCTGACCCCGATGGTCATCGGGACAGTGGAGAGAAAAATTATTATCAGGTGAAGCTACGGTTTTTCCCCACAGAATCCAGCGAAGCTTTCATTGAAAAGGATTACACAGACATCTACACAAGGTATCCAAATGCTCTGACCAAAGAAACATTCGAGCAGAATCCAGGATCAAATTTCAAGACCACCTCTGGCCCCACAAGCTATACCCGTGAACATCAGGAGACAGACAACATAACACTTGGGGGCACCATAGAGTTACGAAGCAACCTTGAGGCAACCTTGACTTATACCCGTCAAGACAAAGTCATACTCGATGGGTCTACCACGGAGTTGTATTCACATAAGCAATACCGACGCAGCGCCTTTGACGGCAGCATCAAATATATCAACGGATCCCTAAAAATTGTTACCGGCGCTCAAACATTTGATGGAAGACGCAGAAATGGCAATGGTACGGCCACAAAAGATAACATGGGGTTCTTTGTTCAAAGCTACTACGATATCGGCGACACCACGCTTTCGCTTGGCGTGAGAAAAGAGACGGTTGACTACACATGGGAAACAAATACAGGAGAGGATAATTTTGAGTCCTACGATCTTGGCATCAATAAATCATTTGGCGATCATCTAACTGTATTTTCTAACTACAACTATGCATTTCTAGCCCCAGATATTGATCGTTTCTTTGACTACAATGGGGCGTTCAATGGATTCATGGATCCTACCCGGTCAAAAACTCTCAACATTGGCCTTAATCACACAACACCAACCAACAAGGCAAAACTCACGGTCTACGGGTCTAAGTTAAAACAAGAACAGTTTTACAACCCCGTAACCTATGTAAACACCAATATCGATAAATCGCACAAGTATGGACTGGAGCTACAGAATTCACATGCTTTCAATAACGCCCTATCCGCTTCGGTCAATTACGCATATGTCCGTGCGATCATTGACCGTGAGGACACCAATCTTAATTGCAGCGATAACTGTGATGGGAACGAACTGCCTGGCGTATCAGAACATAACGTAACATTTGGAATAAACTACGCCCCGACATCAAAGTCCAAGGTTATTCTGGGGCATGTGTATCGTAGCGAAGCCTTCTCTCTGGAGGACTTCGCTAACAACAAAGACCAGAAAAATAGTGCATATACGTCTACGGACCTTTCGTACACCTACACCCATAAAACCGATGCCGGGAAGGGATTATGGGACTGGTGGGCTGGTGGCCCCCGCCAAGTCGAGTTTTCTGCAAAAGTTGAAAACCTCTTTGAACAATCCAATGGAATTTGGTTAAGAGATGATGTGATCTATCCGACGAAGTTCACCCGAAACTGGGGCCTTGGAGCCAAATTCCAGTTCTAACTTATGACCGAGGAATCGGTGAAAAGTTCTTACACATTTAAAGTAATACTCCGAAGAGCCCTCGCTCTTCACTTGGTCGCTTTATGTCTGTGGACTCAAGAGGCGAGCGCTGCCCCGCAACGTGTTATCTCCACCTCTCCAGCGATTACAGAAATTCTCTTTGCACTTGGTGCCGGAGACCGGGTCGTCGGGGTAACCGATTTCTGCAGTTACCCCAAAAGCGCCTGCCGCCTGCCAAGTATAGGTGGGCCTCTGAACCCAAGTCGCGAAACGTGGATTAGTCTAAAACCTGACCTCATCATCCACCAAGCAGATAGTGAAGCTATCCACGACCATGCAAAAATTCTGGGCATCCCTACCCTAACGGTGTCCGTGAGCAACCTGGAAAGTATTTTAACCACAACCCAGACTATTGCCGATTCACTACATACTCCAAAAGCGGGGCAGCAACTGGTTCAACAGCTAAAGGCAGGAATTGATCATTACCAGAGTCAGCTGGACTCGCAGACACCAAAGCAAGTGCTGCTGCTACTCGGTGACAGCAACGATCCGGCACGCGATCTGTATGCCGTAGGAAAAGGAACCTTTCTGGATGAACTGTTGACCGTTGCCGGTGGAGAAAATGTTCTCTCTAGCAACATGGCAAAGTATCCAAAAATATCCAAGGAATTTATCATCAGCAAATCACCGGAAATCATCATAGAAGTGGGCCCCATGTCCAAACTATCTGAAGTCGAATTAAAAAAAAGGCGCAACGACTGGGGCAGGTTTTCAACTATACGCGCCGTCCAAAACAATCACATTTACTTCATTAGCGCTGATCACATCCTCATCCCTGGTCCGAGGCTATTGAGCAGTATAGACAAATTAACCCGCACCATTCATCCGAGCTTGTTCTCCGCATCTTCCCATCTTAAGCAGGGAAAAGTATCCCCATGAACCAGCCTATTATCCAAATTCGCGACACCACTTTTTCCTACGATCAAAAGCCCGTTCTACATTCGATTTCTATGGATGTGCAACCGGGAGAGTTTGTCGGAGTCATTGGGCCCAACGGTTCGGGAAAATCAACAATTTTAAAATTACTCGGAGGTGTACTTTCAGCGGGCCCCGGCAATTTATTATTCAAGGGAGTTGATTACCTGAACCAGAACAGAAAACATCTGGCGCGTTCTATTACATGGGTTCCACAGGAACATTCCATGGCATTTCCTTTCAAAGTCTCGGAAATCGTGCTGATGGGGCGGCATCCCTACCTTTCCGCCTTCACGTTTGAAGGTGAGGAGGATATTGAAATCGCGCACAGCGCCATGGAGCGCACGCAAACCCTACAGTTTGCCCAACGCGGGTTCAATGAAATCAGCGGTGGAGAAAAACAGCGGGTGGTAATCGCTGGAGCCATCGCTCAGGAACCAGAGGTAATGATTCTTGATGAGCCTACCTCCGCCCTTGATATCAAATACCAGATTCAAATCCTCAACATCCTCAAACAACTCAATGAGGATAAAAATATGACTGTTGTTTTGGCCATGCACGATCTGCACTTGGCCTCAAAGTTTTGCCGCCGCCTGGTCCTTCTCAATGAAGGCGAAGTCTTCCAGGATGGAGCACCCGAAGAAGTTTTACAAAAAGATCATATTGAAAAAGTTTACGACATTAGGATCCAACTGGTTCGAAACCAAGATGGCAGCATCATGATTTCACCGGACACGTTATGCATTCAATAAACCTCACATTAATGACTCGAAAAAGATTTATGGGCACTGTCAGCACATTCTTCTTTTTGTTTCTCCTAACGCTGATAGTTACGCCGTTGATAGGCCCGACCCAAATTGACTTGGGAAAAGCGCTTTTTGGAGATATGGCATTTGGTGAAAATGTAGATGCCAACATCCTATTTCTCGCTCGCATTCCACGAATTCTTCTGGCAGGACTCGCCGGTGCCGGGCTTGCAGTCTCAGGGGCCGTGCTCCAGTCTCTGCTGCGAAATGACCTGGCAGCCCCATTCACCCTGGGAGTTTCGAGCGGAGCTTCGTTGGGTGCAGCAATTGTAATCAGCCTCGGTTGGTCCTATACGGTAGCAGGGTTCTCCACGGTTCCCATCGCTGCATTTCTTGGTGCGCTGGGTGCCATTACGCTTGTCTTTAGCCTGGCCCGCACGCGCCACGGAGAGTTCCCGACCACGGTTCTCCTTTTGGCGGGAGTGACTGCCAACTTTTTCTTTGCGGCCATGGTCATGTTTATTCATTATTTATCTGACTTCACCCAGTCGTTCCGCCTCGTACGCTGGTTGATGGGTGGCCTGGACATCGCTGACTACAGTACGGTCCTATCCGTTTGTCCCATGATATTTATCGGCTTTGGTGTGCTCATGTTTGTTGGGCGTGATTTGAACCTGATTAGCACAGGAGTGCATTCCGCTATGAGCCGGGGCGTTGATGTTGCCAAAATTCAAAAAATTGGGTTTGTCATGGCCTCACTCATCACCGGGGCGGTGGTGGCAGTGGCTGGTCCGATCGGGTTTGTCGGTTTGATTGTGCCACATATTATGAGGTTGATCGTCGGCCCAGACATGAGGTTGTTGCTTCCCTCGTCTCTTTTTTTCGGAGCGAGTTTTCTTATTATCTGCGATACGGTGGCCCGGACGATCATCGCACCGGTAGAGATTCCCGTTGGGGTTATCACAGCAATGATCGGTGGGCCCTTTTTTATCTGGCTGTTGAAACGACCTAAAAATTAATGGAGAAGTAATTCGATTCATGAAAAAACAACCCCCAACCGATCCAAAAAAACGAAAAGGTTTGATAATTGTTAACACAGGGGAAGGCAAGGGAAAATCCACTGCCGGCTTCGGATTAGCTCTTCGTTCGGCTGGAAATAAAATGAACGTCTTTGTCATGCAGTTCATGAAAGGCGACTGGAAATCGGGCGAACGTAAGTCGTTCGAAAAACTCGCACCCTTCATCGAATATGAAGCCCTGGGTGACGGATTCACCTGGGACACGAACAACCCGGAAAAGGACAGGAAAACTGCCAGCAAAGCCTTTGCCATTGTTAAAGAAAAAATTACTAGCGGAAAGTACCAGGTAATTCTCTTGGATGAAATTAACTACGTACTTCATTACGGCTTTCTCCCTCTGGATGAAGTCCTAGAGGCCCTGCGCGACAAGCCGGAAAACGTACATGTAATCTGCACCGGGCGTAATGCGCCAGACCAATTGATCGAACTGGCCGACCTCGTTACGGAAATGCGCTGCATCAAGCACCCATACAAGGACCAGAATATTCCGGCCCAAAAAGGAATTGAATTCTAATGAACTGGATCACCGCAAACCTGAATACCAATCCACTCAGGGTCACATTGATCTTTTCGGTGTTCCTGCATGCCACAGGATTTTATTTCCTATCGAGCCTCACCTTTGGTTCTGCAATCAGGGTTCCGAAAACGATTCCAATCACGGTCAGGCCTCTAACCAAAAAGAAGGAAATAAAACCCTTGGAGGTGGCCCGCGCACCTCAACCGACCCGAAGCAAGTTAGCTCAGTCTATCCACCCGGTTTCCACACCCCCGAAAGAAAAACTTTTTCAACACCCAACCCCAATGCATGAGAAACGTAATCGGACACAGCCGAACCGGGTCATTCCACAAGCACAATCTCCAAGGGACCTGGACCGGGTTTCTCTGGCCTCAATTGAGAACCTCGCTTCGCCACCTAGTCGATCTCAAAGCAGGTCCCGCCATACGATTTCCATGGCCACACCAAGAGGACCGCAGAGCAACCACCTGTCACTGGAAAACAGCAGTTTTTCCGTAAAGTCCACGGTGGTTTTACCGGCCTCCGCAGAAGAAATTTTGCAAACCAATTCGTTTCAAGCCCGTGCGCCTTCTGGTTCCAAGTTCGATATCTCACAGACGCTCCCATCGACCCTAGCAATTTCAGAAAACCCGCAAGACCGGAACATCGTGTTCGCTCCTCAAGTACGTGCGGCTTCTGGTTCCAAGTTCGATATCCCACAGACGTTCCCACCGACCCACGCAGTTTCAGAAAACCCGCAAGATCAGAGCATTGCATTCGCTCCTCAAGTACGTGTGGCTTCCGGCTCCAAGTTCGATATCCCACAGACGCCCCCACCGACCTACGCAGTTTCAAAACGACCGCAAGATCAGAGCATCGCGTTCACTCCTCAAGTACGTGCGGCTTCCAATCTTAAAATCGATGCCTCTCAAAAGTTCACACCCGCTAGCTTACTTGCGGATAGAGAAGGGGGAGGAAATAGCAGATTCACCTCCACTGCCCGAACCGCCGCTTTAGATTTCGGGTTCACCGAGGAATCTCTAGAAGCTCCCAAAGCCACTGATACAGCAAAAAGTGCACCACCCGGCTTCGATAGATTTTCAGCGTTGGAGATTGGAAAACTCCGCCAAGGCTTTCGCAAGCAAATACGACACAAAGTGGGGAAGGCCAAATACTATCCGAGAATGGCTCAAAGATTGGGTTTTGAGGGGAAACCGGTAGTTTCTTTCACCCTGGGAGTCAAAGGGGAACTATTAGATTTAAGACTCGCCCAAGCTTCCACCTATAGTTTGTTGAACGAGGCCGCCCTGGAGACCATCCGGCGTGGAACTCCCTACCCGCCCATTCCCGGCCCCCTCGGGAAGAAATCCATTTCTTTCGACCTTCCCATTTTATATACGCTGGAGGACTAATGTTACGAATCGGAATTTTATTCATGTTTCTTGTTATATCTGTCGGGTTCGCAGCCCCCACAGTCAACGGTGAAGTATTGCAGGTTGATAGCGATTACGACGGGAAAATGGATCAATGGCACCATAGATCCGACGATGGTAAGATCATCAAAATCGAATTCGATAAAAATGGCGACGGTAAAATAGATCAGACTGATATTTACGAGAAAAACAAGGTCCCGGTTCGAGTCGAATGGGATCGGAATTTCGACGGGGACATGGACCAGTTTCAGTTTTACCGTGCGGACGGATCGCTCGAACGAATAGAGAAAGATTCGAAGTTTTCCGGAAAAGTGGACCGGAAGGAAAACCACAACCCCAGTGGCCTTCTGGAGAGTATCGAGATAGACCGTAACCGTGACGGAAAAATGGACGGGTGGCAAACCTTCAACGACCAGGGAAAGCTTGCCCGCGCCAGGTACGATACGAATCACAACGGTAAAGTTGACCGCTGGGAAGTTTTTACTTCGGAAGAGGTCCCCTCAGAAGCCAGGTTTGACACCAACGGGGACAGCAAGCCCGATCAGTTTCAATACTTCTACCCTTCAGGCAAACTGAAAAAGGTCGAGTTCGATACCAATTTGAATGGGCAAGTAGATCGCTGGGAGTTTTACAATAAAGAGGAACACCTTGAGCGGGTCGAACTGGACCGCAACCACGATGGTAAACCGGATGTGGTCAAACAAAAATAGCTGGAGTTCTTATGAAACGGTTTCATGTCGGGGTGCCCCTTTCAATAGCTGCTATTTTAATTTTCATAGCTTCCTGTGCTCCTCAACCCAATAAAAAAGTTCCGGCCAAGTTCGAAGCCGGACAAAAGTATTTTCACCAAGCCTGTTCCAATTGTCACGGGTCCGATGCCTTAGGCAAAAAAACCAAAGCTCCCGGGTTCATCGACGAAGAATTTCTTCCGGAGGCCTATTCGGATGACGAAATCCGCCAGCAGATCGTTGACGGATCAGACAAAATGCCGTCACAACGCAATAAGGTCACCGACGCAGAAATCGTCGAGATCATTAAGTACCTTCGCTATTCACAGAAAGCCGCCGGCCTGAGCGCAAGTGATGACGAGGAGGGCGAGGAAGCGGAGTCCTCCGCAGGATGATCCGTACCCCACGAGAGCCGAACGGGCTTTATCCTTGGCGCTGCAGCGCCCCACCCTCCGACCGTTGCTAGAATCGGTTTTTGAAATTTATTCTAAAATAGCCTCGGTTTAAGCAAGCAACGTACGCAGCAGAACTAAAAAGTGACAAAAATCGAACCGCCCGTTAGACTTGACAGGCTTTAGGTTTTTGGCTAGATTGACCGGCTTCATAAGTGTCTCAAAATAACCCATTTATTTCCTGGAGTATTCCCATATGTCCGGTAGCAAAGATTATGTCCAACAACTTTTTGCCAACCGCCTAGGCGGCAATCAATTCGGCAAGGATACAAAAATATACAAGTTTGAAAAAATTAAGCGCGCCAAGCGCGCGGCTCTGGAGGCTAACCCAGGAAAAGAACTATTCGACCTCGGTGTGGGCGAGCCTGACGAAATGGCCTTTCCCGGTGTGGTCAAGGCGCTTCAACTGGAGGCTGAAAAACCAGAAAACCGAGGATACACCGACAACGGAATTCAAGAGTTCAAGGTGGCCGCAGTCAAGTATATGGAAAAGGTTCTCGGTGTTAAAGGGCTCGACCCTGACCGACATGTGAATCATACAATAGGTTCAAAACCGGGACTGGCGATGATACCTTCCATCTTCATCAACCCCGGCGACATCACCCTGATGACCGTCCCCGGTTATCCGGTCATGGGAACGCACACCCAATACCTAGGGGGTGAAGTGGTCAACCTACCACTCACCAAGGAGAACAAATTCTTACCTGATCTAAAATCGATTGATCCTGGCGTGGCAAAGCGAGCTAAGTTGCTTTACATTAATTATCCAAACAACCCGACGGGAGCCAACGCCCCCCGCAAGTTTTACGAGGAGGTAGTTGACTTCGCCAAAACAAACGATGTAGTGGTAGTGCAGGACGCTGCTTATGCCGCATTGACCTTCGACGGCAAACCCACCAGTTTTCTATCGGTTCCAGGAGCCATGGATGTCGGTGTGGAGCTACATTCCCTTTCCAAATCGTATAACATGACCGGGTGGAGAATCGCGTTCATCGTCGGAAACGAACTCGTAGTCAAGGGTTTGGCACACGTCAAGGATAACATCGACTCCGGCCAGTTTGCCGCAATCCAGAAAGCCGGGATTCATGCGCTGGAAAATCCGGATATTACCCAGAAAATCCTAGAAAAATACCGGCGGCGATTGACGCTCCTAGTGGATGCCTTGAATTCCGTCGGATTCGACGCGGCCATGTCAGGAGGCTCGTTCTTCCTTTACGTGGAAGCACCCAAAGGGATTAGAGGGGGACAGCGGTTCGAAACAGGTGAAGACTTCTCGCAATTTCTCATCAAGGAAATGCTGATCTCGACCGTTCCATGGGATGATGTTGGAAGATTCACCCGCTTTTCAGCAACATTCACAGCCAAAGACCCGAAGGAAGAAACACGCATCGTTGCAGAAATTAAAAAACGGCTATCATCGGTTGAATTCGAATTTTAACCGAAGCATTCCCGCCAAGCCATTGTACAATCCTTTCCATAAAAGCGAAGCGGTCGCTCACACCGGCTATGGTCTCCGCATTTCCAATGCTGGTTAAATGAGGCACCTTCGTCCGGGAACCAACGACTGCTATTCTATATAGCCGGTAATCTTCCTCACCTCTGAGGTTTATCCGTTTCATGCCGCACACCACCTACATCGGGATTGGGTCCAACCTGGGTACTCCAGAAAAAAACTGCACCGACGCCATTAAAAAATTAGCTACCCATCCAGACATTTTCCTGAAAGCACAGTCTCCGTTTTACAAAACCCGCCCGGTCGGACCCATCGAACAGAAATGGTTCGTCAACGCCGCACTCAAAGTGCAGACCCGGCTGAGTCCGCACGATCTACTTGGAACCTTATTGAATACCGAAAAAGAAATGGGAAGGGTTCGAAAAGAAAAATGGGGGCCACGCCTCATCGATCTCGATCTTTTGTTTTACGACAACCTTATCCTGAACAGCCAGGGCCTTATCCTGCCCCACCCAGAGATTCCCAACCGCCGGTTCGTTCTCACTCCCCTTTGCGATATTGCAGAAGACCTGCTTCACCCCACCCTGAAAAAAACAGTAAAGGACCTTCTCTATGAACTTACCGATGATGCGGAAGTGAGCCGCCTCCCCGATCTAACCTGAACGGTCGAGATCGATAACTTCCACTGACGTCAGTGCCTGTTCCACGAGCTTTTCCCACGGAAACAGCGCTTCATCCGCTTCCAGATCCTCGATCTTACTGCGCGTGGCCGGGTGATCCGGCATGAATACCGAACAACAATCCGGGTGTGGTTCAACACTGATGTCATAGGTTTCGATCTTTTTTGCCCGGGCGATGATCTCCTGCTTAGGTATCCCAATCAAAGGGCGGAACACACTCATAGGAACCACGCATGAGACGGCAGCCAAGTTTTCAAGAGTCTGCGATGCCACCTGCCCTAGGGATTCCCCCGTAACCAGTCCCTGGTACCTATTACGCTCGGCGAGCACCCCGGCGATGCGATACATCATGCGCCGATAAAGAACCACCCGATTGGGAGCACTGCAACAGTCACGGATAGCAACCTGAATATCCTGAAACGGAACGACGTATAGCCGCCCTCCTCCCTGAAACCGATTGAGCACGCGAGCTAGCCGGGTGACCTTATCGTATCCCCCACGGCCCAAAAAAGTCCGGTTATCAAAAAATATCGAATGGACACGGCATCCTCTGCAAATGAGCATGAAGGAGGAGACCGGACTATCTATCCCGCCAGAAAGAAGGCTGAGCACTTCGCCGGAGCTTCCCACCGGTAGACCACCCAGTCCGGGCGTTCGATTATCGAACACCATTGTTTCCTGCGGGCCGATTTCGATTTCCAAAACAAACTCCGCATGCGCGATATCAACCGAAAGCCCTTTAGGTGCGAGAGACTTCATAATGCGCGATCCCACCTCAAAATCAATCTCGGTTGAGGTGCTCGGAAACCGTTTGTCCGAACGCTTCGTGCGCACGCAGAATTTGAGGGAACCATTCGATTGCAGTCGAGGCAGAATCCACTCAATCCCTAGTGCAGCCATTTCATCAAAGTCAGGTTCCACCAACACGCCCACACTGAGCGAGGCAATTCCAGGAACACAACTCAATCGCCGGACACACTCTTCGGCCTGCAACCCTGCAACGCGGACCAACAATCGCCCATGGATTTTATCAACCCGTATCCCGCCTATTCCTCCCAAGGATTTGCGAACGTTGCCGAGCAGACGGTTCTCAAAGAATTTCCGGTTCTTCCCTTTCAGTCCAATTTCGTCGTAACGAATCAGTATGGTTCTGGAGTCAGTCATCTTTCGGCAAGCTTATTATGAAAGGTGGGGAATAACACTTCATACGCTTGAGCAAATTCCTCTAGAAATCGGTCGACCTCCTCAACCGTATTGGTCTTGGAAAAAGAAATACGTAAACTGCAACGTGCCTCTTCCTCAGACAACCCGATTCCTGTAAGGATTTTTGAAGGTTCTTTCGAATGTGCACTGCACGCACTTCCCAGCCCAACAAAAATTTCTTTTTCCTCCAAATGATGCAGGAGCACTTCACCCTCCACAGGAGAAAAGCTAAAATTAACAATAGCGGGCGATTGCCGAGCCACATCATCAACGGAAAGCGAGTTGAACCTGATACTAAGAGAGTCAAGGCGGCTGGATAAATCAATCAGCCCTTCGATGAGGTGGCGGTTAAGTTTTCGCAAGTGCTCGAGCGTTTCATCAGTGCACTCCACGGCAACCTTCACCGCCTCGGCCATAGCCCGAATCAGTGGAACCGGCAAAGTTCCCGAGCGGACTCCGTGCTGCTGGCTTCCTCCGTGAACGATTGGCTCAAGGGACAGCCTGGAGTCGTAGATCAAAAGCCCGATCCCCTTCGGTCCGTGACATTTGTGTGCTGAAATTGAGTAACCCGCAAGCTCGCCCCACAGGGGGGCGTCAAGTTTCAATTTGCCGACAGTCTGAACCCCATCCATAAACAACCGGGTAGCAGACGATCCCTTCTTCAAAGCATCGGAAATTTTGATTGGATCGTTCACGGTTCCGAGTTCATTATTGATATGGGAAAGGCACAACAAGCGGACCCGGTTTTCGTTCAGCATAGA
The DNA here is from genome assembly GCA_964631515.1 of uncultured Nitrospinaceae bacterium. Classification (GTDB taxonomy): domain Bacteria; phylum Nitrospinota; class Nitrospinia; order Nitrospinales; family VA-1; genus CAJWLY01. The sequence goes on along the minus strand of CAZVZT010000015.1, from coordinate 4,159 downwards.
AACCCCCTTCAGATCGAGCCGTCCTTCGGTTTGAAATTCAAGAAGGGAAAGTGAGTTGTTGCCGAATGATTCCAGGTAGTTCAACGGTTCACGTACGCTGGGATGCTCCAATCCAAGGCAGGCCGCCCTTTTGTCGGGAAAACACAATCCCTTGATGAAAAGGTTGTTGGCCTCACTGCCGCCGCTAGTGAAAATAATCCGGTGAGTGGAGGGGATATTCAAGGCGCGGGCAATATCCTCCTGCGCCTGTTCAATCTTTCTGCGCGCATCGAGTCCTATGGAGTAAACCGTCCCCGAATTGGCAAAATCAGAATCTATCGATTCCTTCAGAACACCCGTTACTCGGGGATCCATGGGAGTAGTTGCGGCGTTATCCAGGTAAATCATACTTTTCTATACCGCAAATAAGATTCAAGCCTGGTAAGGAGGCACGAGATCTTGTTCCATACCCAACTGATTCAGAATTTTAGCAACAACAAAATCGACCAGATCATCCATGGTCTTCTGTCCAGAGTAAAATCCTGGCGATGCGGGCAGAACCAGCGCCCCGGCTTGATCAAGAGTTAGAAAGTTTTTCAGATGAATGGTGCTGAACGGAGTTTCCCGTGGAACCACGATCAGCTTCCTTTTTTCTTTCAACACCACATCGGCAGCCCGTTCCACCAAGCTCGTGGACACACCAGATGCAATTCGCCCAATAGTTCCCATGCTAGCGGGCACAACAACCATTCCATCAGTATAGAACGAACCGCTGGCTATGGACGCGTTGATTCTGGAGTTTGTATAGACCGTTACCTGATCCCCGGAAAAATAAGACAGGCTTAAGCCCAATTCCAGGTTCAGCAGCTCTATTCCCCGGTCGGAAGCCACCACATGCAATTCAGCGCGTTCCTTAAGGGCGTCGAATAGGCGCTTCGCATAGCAAACACCACTCGCCCCTGTAATCGCCAGTATGAACCGTTTCATTTTATTTTATCAATCCAATCAACTCATCGATTTCAAGAAACAACTGTCCATGAATAACATCAGGCGAGGAGACACCGTCAACCCTTCGAATATGCGGACCATGAAACGATTCAAAAATATTCTGAACCTTCACAAGATACTCCAACCTTTCAAATGAACTGTACCCATCACGGGACTGTTCGATTCGCTTCAAACACTGCTCTGGGGGAACGATGAACAGATACGCCAGATCAGGAACCGGTGCAAACGCCTCATTATCCCGGCAGATAGCCTCCGGATCAAACCCCAAAGCCCCTTGATACGCGGCGGTTGAATAGTAATACCGATCCAAGAGAACCACCTTGTTTTCTCTCAGCGCAGGAAGAATATTCTTTTCTACATCCTCACGCCGGTCCTCAATGAACCAAGTCAACTCCTCTTTAGGAGTGACTGCGCCGCGCCCATCGGACAGGATTTTTCTTATTTTCTGCCCCCAGACACCATCAGTCGGCTCCCTTAACCGAATCACGGGAACGCCGTACTCCCTCATTCGGGTTTCCATTTTCTGGCACTGCGTACTTTTACCAGTACCGTCGATTCCCTCGAAAACAATCAACCAACCGCGCTTGAGTTCCAAATTGTCTCCATTATCTAGCGGGGGGGGGGCGTTGCGAACAGTATAGCAAAATTCGAAAAAAGAAAACCTCCAATCCCGCCAAGCCGAAGTAGATGGGGCTGGACTTGCTCCGAGATCGAAATCGGCTGCAATAAAACTTGTCACATCTCTTTTAATTTTAGATAAGGACTTATTTTTTCTTCACTCGATTTAGCATGAATCGATTAAGACAAAAGTTCTGCTTGTTTAAACTTTCACTACAAGTTAAAAAAAACGGAGCACTGAAAACCCCGACCCCTCACCCGGTTGGTTGAAATCGTAGCGGATTTATACAATAATAGAGACCACTCCCTCATAAATTGCTTTAAACAAACAGCTAAGGGTCTTCCAACCAAGCAAAGGAAAAGCTTGGTTTGGATAGAGATAGGAAAAGGAGGCTGGAAAGTTGAAAAGATATTTTAAAGTTCTAGGTTGGATTTTTCTGGGCGTGTTTCTGCAATTTAAGTTCAACGCCCTGTACGGGATTGTTTTTCTGGAAAACCTCAACTTTCACGACCGTACCTACTACGTTAAAGTGAACCTGGTTCCCGCAGATGAAGCCGTACACCTACTTCACGTGGAAACCATCGTCCATCACTCACTGGGTTCAGACTACTTTGCTAACGTGTACATCCCAGATTCCTACCAGGTGGTAAACAAGGAACCCTATACGGGAACCGAAGCAATGCAAGGCTACCGGGCTTACAAAATGAATATGAAGCGAAAATATCGAGATGTATTGAGCATCGAAAGTTTTATACTTGTTCCATCCATTCCCGGAAAAAACATTCCGTCGGCCCCCATTCTGGTTCACTTTGAAAATATGAAGCAACGACTGCATGACGACGGAACCTACAAACTGTCCACCGTCGGTAAAAATATCAGGTTGGAAGGCCCCAAAATGGTCGAAGCAACATATCCGCAAAAGTTGGGCATGTAACTCTCTGAGCCCGCGCGGGATAACTAGACATGCAAACTCGTTTCCGAGAATTCAAAGACTACTACAAAATCCTTGGGGTTCCTGAAAACTCCCAGGATCCAGAAATTAAAAAGGCCTACCGAAAACTGGCTCTGGAGTACCATCCCGACCACAACCGCGATGACCCGAAAAGCGAGGAAAAATTCAAACAGCTCACCGAAGCCTACGGGGTGCTGACTGACCCGCTCAAGCGCCGTGAGTATGACCGCTTCCGGGCCGACTACCTAGCGGGCTCGTACGACGAGTCCTCCCAGTTCCGGTATTCCCAGCAGGATATTTTTGAGGAGATGTTCCGCAAGGGATTCGGCAAGGACATTTTTGAAGAATTAAACCGTGAGTTTTCTCGATCCGGGTTTCGTTCCGGCAATGCCTTTTTCCAGTCCACATTGCTGGGCGGAACGCTTGGTGGAATCACCCGCATCCTCGGAATGATTCCGGGTCCGATCGGTAGAGTCAGTCGTCTGGCGCACATAGTGGTCCCGTCATTATTGGCTCTCAAGAAAATGCGGGATGCTCGGGCCGCTGCGGAAGGACGCGAGCCCAAAAAAGGCCCAGATATTTTTGGCGCCGCCAAGGGAGTATTCGAACGTGGAAAAAACTTGGTCCAATCGACCAACCCGCTCGACCTCAGTGTGTCCATCACTATTTCCTCAGCGGAGGCTTTGGCGGGAACACAGAAAAAAGTCTCCTATCAGGTCGACGGGAAAACGGAACAGTTGATGGTCCGCGTCCCACCCAAATTTCCGGACGGCGGCAAACTACGCATCAAGGAGAAAGGACGTAATAAAAACGAGAAACGAGGAGACCTTTTCATTCAGGTTAAATCAGGATCTCCACAGTCATGACCAGGGATGAGGTCATCCTGTTCTGGCGCAGATTCTTTACCGACCTTCTGCTCGGAACTTTTGTCAACCTGTTTCTGTTTGGCGTGATCGGGCTTGCCTTGGGTATGGCCGGCCTTTACATAATGGACCATTTCTTTCTGGAAGAGTTAGGATGGAGCGGATGGATCGTGTGGGCAGTCCTCTTTATTGCTTTCGGCTGGTACGCCGGATTCGGCATTCTACACGGGCTGGGTGCGTGCATTATCCACACCACCAAAACGAAACTTGCGGAAGCCCTGACTGGACTCCACGGCCTACTTGACCTGTTAACCCGCGGTGTGGTTGAAAAAATTCCACGGTTCAGCAAAAACATCCCACGCAATCAACTGGAAGAAACGTTCGATGGGATCGGAAAAAACTTTCTAGAACAACTACGCCTCAAGAGAGGGATTACCGCGCTTTTCTCTCGCATCTTGTTTGGGACGATCCTGAAAGTTCTCAAATTCTTTTTCCTTGATGATGTAGTTGAAGAGTTATCAAAAAAAGAATCTGGCGATATCACATCCGCCGACATCGAACACGCCGTCCGACGTGTAGGGGTGGAAATGGTGGCGGCACCGATCCTGGAAAATTTTATTTTACTTCAAATTATAAACTTTGTTTTATTTGTCTTAGGTTTTGCAGTTCCAATCGGTGTCCTGCTACTGTTTTAACCTGCTTTTCTCACTTAACTGGTGAATGCTCAATAAATCTATT
>CAZVZT010000014.1:0-16164 GCA_964631515.1 uncultured Nitrospinaceae bacterium | reverse complement strand
GCCTAGATGGGTTTTGAAAGAAGCAAACAGATTCTGAATAGGAGGGATGAGCTTTTTCTTTAGTTCCTCGGGCACCCAGTTGATCTTTTCAACCGGCCAGTCCTCAACCCGCCGGATGTTTAACCCCGCCTCGGAATAAGGCCCGTGTAGAGCTCCTTCGAACCCGCGCACCAGTTCGTTTTTCCGCACTTTAAAAAAGAGTTCGCGGATGAGGGCAGGATCGAACAAGCCCTTCAGGAAATGATCCACCATTTCATCGATGAGGGGTTGAGCGTGCTCAATAAACTCAGGTGAACAGGCGTTCTTCACCGTCCGGTACGTAATGATTACATCCTGCAGCAAGAATTTGATTTCCTTCGGATCGCGTTTCGCCATGGGCTGTCGTTTGAGGTCAAATTTTTCCTTTAACTCCTTGATATTGCGAATAGCGTCGTGAACAACTGATTCTTCCCACGAAACCAGGTTCCAGATAAAAAACGCACGCAACCAGTTGACGCGCTCAGCAGCATCGACCATGTGTAGAGTAATACTGGGCTTTTTCCGGTTGCTGAAGGGCAGTCGACCTCCCCACATTTTTAGATCAAGTTCCAACCCATAAGGCCTGAAAGCGTTAATAAAAGCAGTGTAGTAATACCCTACCAAGTGCTCCATGTTCTCCCGCCGCTCGAGCGGACTGTTTTGCGGCAGATTGACGATGCAGTAGAGTCTCCAGATTCTCCGCAGGGATTTCCCATCAATATCGGTAATCAGGTAAGTGCCGCCCCAGACACCAGAGGTAATGGGAATGTCTAGATTATGGTTTTCTTTCAACTGGCGGGAAACGCACCGGGCGATATCTCCATACAACTCATTTAGGTAGTATAGATTGATCCGGTTGTCTTCGGTGAATGCCGGGCCAGATGCTTGTGGAATAACGGGTGCGTTCATAGGTCCAGGGAAATACTATAAGGAGTGCTAATGTACCTTCGAGATCTTGTTTAAACTTTCGCAGAACACAGTCAGGGTATCGCTCAAGAATCAAGCTTAAAGGATTGGCATTGTTTTACAAAATTCTTCCAAAGAAGAAACCGGTTCCCGAAGTAGCGACAATCCGCAAGCAAAAAGATCTGAATTTTATACCTTTTTGGGTGGGAACCTGTAAAGTGCTATTCCTTTTCACTTAATGCCATCCTCGATCCCGTTCGTGGAAAATCCCTTGCCATTTGGACCCGCGCCCTCTATAAAACACAAAAAGTCTGTACTTGTCTTCCCTTCGGAGATTCCTCCGGCGTAGCCGGGTATAGCGTTTGACTTTATTTCCGTGGCCTTGATACACTGTGGACGCTGTAAGGTTATTTCTCGCGATTGACATTCCGCCCCGTGCACGGGAAATCATAACCGCGCTCCAAAACCGTTTCAAACCTCTGGGTTTCAACGCCTCCTGGGTGGCGCCGGAAAATGTTCATTTAACGTTGCAGTTCTTAGGTGATACGCCTCCGGAGCAAATTCCCGACATCCACCAAGGCGTATCAGCGGCGGTAACCCCAGTGCCTCAGTTCATGGTGGCCTTAAAAGAAGTTGGAGTGTTCCCCAAACTGAAAAAACCTCCGCGCATCCTATGGGTTGGCATGGAGGACCCCAAAAATCGCCTGGCAGTGCTGCAGGAAAACATCGCGAAACAAATGGAGAAAATCGGCTTTCCCAAGGAAAAAAGAAACTTTACCCCCCACCTTACCTTGGCGCGAATCAGACAGGAGCGGGGTGAAAAACGAGCTAAACTGGAACGCTTAAGGCGAGAAATCGAGTCGAGCCCAGAAATTGAAATGGAGCCTTTTAAAATTGACGCGGTCCGGTTGATCGAAAGCCAGCTGACTCCCAGGGGCTCCATTTATAAAGTCATTAAAGAGGTTTCCCTTGGACGGTCAACAGAAATCAACTCAACGAATGCCTGAGTTACCCACAGAATAAGGAGGAATAATGGCGGCTGACGACAGAGAAAAAGCGCTGGAACTGGCGTTCACGCAAATTGAAAAACAGTTCGGTAAGGGATCGATCATGAAACTGGGGAAGGCAGAATCCTTGAAGGGGATTTCTGTTATTCCCACCGGATCCATCTCGCTCGATGCCGCTTTGGGCGTAGGTGGGGTTCCCCGCGGACGTATCGTTGAAATCTATGGCCCCGAAGCATCGGGCAAGACAAGTCTCACGCTTCACATCATTTCTGAGGCCCAAAAAATGGGTGGGGTTGCCGCCTTCATCGACGCCGAGCATGCACTCGACCCGAAATATGCACAAAAACTTGGGGTGAACCTTAACGACCTTCTTCTTTCTCAGCCGGACACCGGGGAACAAACCTTGGAAATCGCTGAGGTGCTGATCCGTAGCGGAGCGGTGGATGTGATCGTGGTTGACTCGGTTGCAGCCCTGGTGCCCAAAGCGGAACTCGATGGCGATATGGGCGACTCGCACATGGGCCTTCAGGCCCGGCTGATGTCCCAAGCGATGCGGAAGCTGGCCGGGGTCGTCAATAAATCGAAGACCTGCCTCATCTTCATCAACCAGATTCGCATGAAAATCGGGGTGATGTTCGGAAATCCTGAAACGACCACCGGCGGAAACGCGCTCAAGTTTTACTCGTCACTGCGAATGGACATTCGCCGCATTGGCGCCATCAAGGATGGAGACAGCGTTGTCGGCAACCGCACGCGGGTCAAGGTAGTCAAAAACAAAGTCGCTCCACCGTTCAGGGACTGCGAGTTTGACATCTTGTATGGGCAGGGCATCTCCAAGGCTGGAGACCTATTGGATCTAGCCGTCGCCAACGAACTTATTTCCAAAAGCGGTACCTGGTTTTCCTACAACGAACATCGAATCGGACAGGGCCGCAGCAATGCACGAACATTCCTGCTGGAAAACGCAGATATCTGCGCGGACATAGAAAGCAAACTCAGAAAAAAACTGGGACTTGCCCCGGCAAACGCTAACGAGTCCGGAAAAACTTCGGAAACCGGCACGGCTCCTGAAAAGAAAGGAAAGACAAAGGCATCCCCCGCCTCCTGATTGAGCTAATACTCCATGCCCCATCAGGAAGAATTAAAAAAAGCCAGAAAAATCGCTATCAAATACCTTGCCTACAGGGACCGGAGCCGAAGTGAGATTTCCTGCTACTTGGCAGAAAAAAAAATCTCTCCAGAAACTGTAGAAAAAACACTGGCCTACCTGGAAAAGAACCGCTACATCGACGACCCCCGTTTTGCCCTTCAATTTGGCCGATCGCGTATCGAAAACAAGCGCGTAGGTAAATTGCGCCTTCGCCGGGAACTGCGGAATAAGGGACTTGACGACTCGCTCATCGACAAAACCCTGGACTCCCTCTACGCAGAACACGACGAGTCGGAGATCGCTCTCGCCTGCGCGAAAAAAAAACTCGCCTCATTCGGGTCTGCCGACACAAAGAAAAAACGAGGCCGGCTAGCACGGTTTCTTGAACGTCAAGGTTATCCCGCCAGCATTACTTACCAGGTGGTGAACCGGCTGGTCCCCCCATCTTCAGAACAGAAAACCGAAAAATAAGGCATCAGCACCGCCACAAGTACCTGTGAAAAAGAAATATCAAGGGAATAAACAAAGAGTTCCATGAGGAATCAGACGTCACCTGATTTCACCTACTGCTCTACATTCACCCCTTCGCAAAGAGACGATCGATTTCCTCTTTCTGCTCCGGTTTGGGTTGCCAACCTAGAGAAGCGACGTTTTCTTCCATCTGCTTTTTATTTTTCACGCCCAATAGAGCCGTGGTCAACCCCGGTCGCGAGGTGATCCAGTTGATAGCCATCTGCCCGCAGGTTTTCCCAAGCGAGTCCCCTATTTCCTTCAACCGCTCGACTTTATCGATATTCTTTTCAAACTGCTGGCCCGAAAAACAACCGATAATTCCTTTGCCTCGCCAGTCGGTGAACTTCGCATTTTTACCGTACTTCCCAGTGAGCAATCCTGAGGCTAGCGGACTGTAGGCGATGATGCCAATCCGGTTTGCCCGGCAAAAGGGAACACATTCTTTTTCAACCGATCGATTAAGCAGGCTGTAGTCGGGTTGCAGGGACACAATCTTTCCGGTTTTCATGAGGCTTTCCATCTGCTTCACAGAGTAGTTGCTAACACCGATAGCCCTTATCTTTCCCTGTTTCTGAATCTCTAGCAACGCCTCCATCGTCTCTTCCTGCGGCGTGGCTTCATCAGGCCAGTGGACCTGATAGAGATCGATATAATCCGTATCGAGCCGCCTCAGGCTTTGATCGACTTCCTCTTGGATGGATTGCCGACTCGCGTTCTTGGTGATGGAGCCCAACGCCTTTTTGCTCCAGCGCAAACCGCATTTGGTGGCATAGAGCACTTCTCTTCGCACAGGCTTTAGTGTCTTCCCAAGAAGTTCCTCGGAGTGACCGAATCCATACACCGGCGCGGTATCGAAAAAATTGATGCCTAGTTCGTATGATCTTAATATAGCTCGTGCCGATTGCGCGTCGCCCTCATTAGACCAGAATGGCGCTCCACCAACCCCCCAGGCCCCAAAACCGATGATCGAAACTTCCAGTTCACTGTCGCCGAGTTTTCTGTATTCCATTACTCCATCCTTGCTAAAAACTGAATCCCGTCAGGCAGTTGACAATCTGTTCTGTGGAAAATACCATGATCCACATATGTTTCACAGAACAAAGCCTTGTTAAACAAATTCCTATCATGAAATCTCTTTTACGAGTTCTCAGTTACCTCAACCCCTACAAGACAGGCGTGATGCTGACACTTGGATTCGCCGTCCTTACCACGCTGCTCGACTTGGTGCCGCCATGGCTCATCAAAGTGGTCGTCGACCAACTGGTTGATGGCAACGGAACTTCGATGGTCTATTGGGCGGTAAGTGGACTTATCTTTGTTTACCTCACTCGTAATTTTTTTAACTATAAACGCATCATATTCAACAACCGCGTAGAGCAAAGCGTGGTGTTCGATTTACGCTCGGAGATTTACCGGTCCCTGCAGAGATTGTCGATCAATTTTTTTGAAAATCGCTCCACCGGCGAACTCATGTCGCGGGTCAACGACGACGTGAATTACGTCGAGCGTATTTTTATTGACGGAGTCGAACAGGTTGTTACCGCCGTTTTAACCCTAACCGGCATCACCATCATTCTTTTTTACCTGCACTGGAAACTGGCTCTGGTGGCTCTACTTCCCATCCCGTTTCTCGTCTGGGGCGCCTGTAAATACACGGTCAAGGCTCACAGCCGCTACCACATGGTGCGAGAGCGGGCGGCCAAAATGAATGCCCGGCTTCAAGACTCTATTTCCGGGATTCGCGAGACCTTCGCCTTCAATCGGCAACCACACGAGATCGCACGCTTCGAGGAAAAAAGCAGGGACTACTGCAATGGGACGCTAGAAGTAATGCGTTTGTGGGCCATGTACTCCCCAACGATGATGTTCCTTGGATCGCTGGGAACAGTGTTCATTCTGTTTTATGGAATCGGACTGGTACGCCTTGACGAGATAACCGTCGGATCACTTGTTGCGTTCATTGGATACCTTGCGTTGTTCTACACGCCGATCAACCAACTCCATTCGGTGAACCACATGCTTCAGCACGCACTAGCTTCCGGAGAGCGCCTGTTCGAAATCATGGACCAAAAACCTGACGTTTGTGAATCACCAGACGCGAAGCTGCCTTCCACTAACGTTCGCGGAGCCATCACTTTTGACCGGGTGACCTTTGCTTACATCAAGGGAAAAAATGCGGTCGAGGATCTTTCGTTCCAGATCGAGCCGGGCGAGAAGATAGCGCTGGTGGGGCACACCGGAAGCGGAAAATCAACCCTGGTAAAACTCTTGCTTCGATTCTACGACACCGACACCGGGGAAATCTATTTGGACAACCATTGTGTTCGCAATTTAAAAACTTCCTACCTGCGCGAGCAAATCGGACTGGTCCCACAGGACCCCTTCCTGTTCAACGGCACCGTGGCAGAAAATATCCTCTATGGAAACGTGGAAGCCGATCCAGACAGCATGAAACAGGCGGCTGTAGCAGCTCATGCTGACGATTTTATCCGCAACCTTCCCAACGGATACAACGCGATTATAGGTGAGCGTGGAGTGAAACTTTCGGGAGGGGAAAAACACCGCATCGCTATTGCCCGGGCATTTCTCAAAAACCCGCCGATCCTTGTGCTCGACGAAGCTACCGCTTCGGTAGATACCGAGACGGAAACAAAAATCAAGGAAGCCCTGACACACTTGATGGCAGGGCGCACCACACTGATCATCGCGCACCGCCTATCAACACTGGAAGGGGCAAATCGTATCCTCGTTATGAAATCGGGACGTATCGTAGAGTCGGACACCCACGACCAGCTGATCCATGACGAATCAGAATACGCCCGCCTCTTCCGCAGCCAGGTGCATCTATAAGCAGGAGAGTTCTCTGGTCAGGCACCAACTTCGAATCCAACCTCGCCTAATTTTCGGAATTTTTCATGGCGCTGGTGAACCAGCTCGTCTGGCGACAGGCGGGAGATATCGTGTAGATTTTTTCGTAGGGCTTTTTTGAGGAGAATGGCGGTGCGTTTATGGTGCCGGTGTGCTCCGCCCAACGGCTCACGGATGATTTCATCGATCACCCCAAGCTTCAGTAGACTCGGTGCCGTTAGTTGTAAGGCCTCCGCGGCCTGAACGACCTTTTCCTTATCTCCCCACAAAATAGAAGCACAGCCTTCCGGTGAGATCACAGAGTAGACGGAGTGTTCGAACATTAGAACCCGGTTACCCACGCCGATGGCAAGCGCACCTCCGGAGCCACCTTCGCCAATCACCGTGACAATGATGGGGACATCGATATCAATCATCTGGAACAAGTTCGTCGCAATCGCTTCCGACTGTCCCTTTTCCTCCGCATCGATACCTGGATACGCACCGGGAGTATCAATGAGATTGATAATTGGAATTCTAAATTTCTGTGCGAGCTTCATCAGGCGTAACGCCTTGCGGTACCCCGCAGGCTGAGACATCCCGAAGTTGCGATGGATTTTTTCCTGCGTCTCCCGCCCCTTCTGGTGACCGATGATCATAACCGACTGATCGCCAAACTTACCTAACCCACCAACCACTGACGGACCGTATCCGCCATGCCGATCTCCGTGAAGCTCGATGAAATCCGTAAAAATATATCCGATATAGTCCAGCGTGTGCGGCCTGTCCGGATGCCGCGCCACCTGAGTCTTCTGCCATCCATTGAGTTTGGCATAGACATCGTGCTTCATATGTCGAACTTTTTTATGAAGCTTGCCTATCTCGTGAGTGATGTCCCCGACACTATCATACATATGGGACATCGAAACCAACTCGTGGATCTGATTTTCCAGCGCGAAAATTTCCCGTTCGAATTCAAGAATTTGAACCATAGCGACCCAATCCTATCACAAGTTTCTATTTCCTCTCCACCTGCGAGCCGCCTAGGAACTAGCACGTGCTCGTATCCATGGACAATATTCGGTCAATAAAACCCAAAAACAGGATGGGTAAGGTTTTTTAGGGTGCGAGACTTACGTAATGCCCGGGCCCCATCTGCACCGATGCGGTTTTGGCCGAGCTTCAAAGATTCCAGGTTGGCGAGATACGGCGATTCGGCAATGGCACGGGCGCCTTCGTCGCCGATAGAGTTGTAATTCAAATCGAGTTTCCTCAACTGAGAAAGGGCCTTCGATCCAGCCAGCGCACCGGCCCCGAGATCGGTGATATTGTTTCCGGAAAGGTTCAACGCGATGAGTCCGTTTAACTGATCGGAACGCACAATCGCCATGGCCGCGCGGTCAGTCAGGTCGCTGTCCTTCAGGTCTAGCACATCTATTTTAGGCACGTGAGCCGATTCAAGGAGCGCCATGACACCCAGATCCCCCTGCACCGCGTTACCCACCTCGCCCAACCGTCCCGCCGCATGAAGTTCTTCTATCCTTTGCAAAACCTGGAACCGTTGCAGGGCTTCGAGTCCCCGGCGCCCCAGGCGGTTGTAAGCCAACCGGATTTTTTTGAGGTTCTTCAACTTATCGGATCGAGCCAACTTCAACGCTCCTCGATCTCCCACCTCGTTGTAGTTGAGGTTGACCTCATTCAGGTTTGACAGCACATCGGACTCCGCGATGAGCTCAGCCCCCACATCCGTAATTCGGTTACGATAAAGATTAAGAATGCGTAGGTTGGCAAAAGTCTCAGACGAAGCAATAATTTGAATTCCTTGGTCGGTAATACGGTTATTTTCCAGATAAAGAGCGGTCAACTGGGTCAGGTAAGGCGATGCTGCCAGTGCCCGAACCCCCTCATCCCCGATGTCCCCCCTGTATATAACAAGGGTAGCCACGCTTTTCAAAAGAGGAGATGCGGCCAGAACTTTCGCCCCTGCATCCCCGATACGCTTTACATTTAGCCGGAGGATGTGGTCATTTCGTTTAAGTTTCCGGGAGATGTATTTTTCGATCTGTTCCCCGGTCATCGGACTGATGATCGTGGCAGCCGTGAGACTTATATAAAAAAAAGGCAGCCACAAGGCTGTCCACCGATGAACACGCATTAAACGACCCTACAAATTTTCAGGAAATGAAATAATTATACGCCCGCACCACCATTCTACTCCCCGTCTTTCTTTTTATCAATATCGCTCAGGCGGTTTTCCAGCTCCCGAATTCTACGAACCAAGTCGGGCAATTTGGGGAAGATGGTAACGTATTTTTTCCAGGTGTTGATAGAAACAGCGGGAAATCCCCCCAAGGTGCCATCGCTCTCAATATCACGGGTGGCGACAGATCTTGCAGCCAGAGTTACTTGATCGCCAAGGGTCACATGGTCCGACACTCCCGCCTGTCCCGCCAGCACCACATGGTGACCGAGTGTACAGCTTCCCGCCACTCCTACCTGCGCAACCAAGATGGAATGTTCCCCAATGGTGCAATTGTGCGCAACCTGCACCAGGTTATCAATTTTTGTCCCTTCTTTTATCAGGGTGGCCCCCATCGCGGCTCGATCAATACATGAGTTGGCGCCCACCTCCACATAGTCTTCGATGATAACATTGCCGCTCTGGTTGATCTTGACGTGTTGGCCTTTTTCATCCAGCGCATAGCCAAACCCATCGGCACCCACCACCACACCAGAGTGGAGGGTCACATTGTTCCCGAGAATGGTGTCGCGGTACAACGTTACGTTGGAATGCAAGACAGCGTTATCACCAATGGCACAGTCATCGCCTATTACCACACCAGGGTGAAAAACCGTATCATCCCCAATGCGAACATTGTTTCCAATGCAGACGAGGGGAGACAGCGTGACCCGCTTACCCAGCGTCACGTTTTCACCCAGAACCACGGTGGGATCGATTCCAGGTTTGGGCCGGGGTTCAGGGTGAAAGTGCGCCATTAAACGGGCAAACGCCAGCATGGGATTGGGGGTAACCACCTGGGCTATGTCGATTTCTTGCTCACGGTCAACCAAGACGGCAGACGCTTTGGACACCTTCAACTTGTCGACTAGTTTTTTTTCGGTCAAAAACGTGATGTGCCCTTTCCCAGCGTTGTCAAGAGAACGGACATCGGTGATTTCAATCGAAGCACTCCCTTTAACCTTACCCCCGACCTTTACCGCAATGTCTCCCAAGTTCATGGTTTTACCTTTCATTAACATTCGGTACTCAGACTCCCCATGCGGAGAATTTATTTAAATGATTGCGCTCTTCTCAGCCGGCGCCACCAGCCCACCGGAAAGTTCCAACACACGATCCATTTTTGATGCGATGCGCTGACTGTGAGTGACAATTACGACCGTTTGGTGCATTTCCCGGCTGAGCGATTGAATCAGGTCCATCAAGGAATCGCTAGCGCGGTTGTCAAGGTTTCCTGTCGGTTCATCGGCGAGCAGAAGGTCCGGTTCGTTGATCAGTGCGCGGGCAAGCGCCACGCGCTGGCTTTCTCCACCGGACAATTCTCCTGGCTTATGGTGCAGTCGGTCCTTAAGCCCGATCTGAACCAGAAGTTGCTCGGCCCGATCGCGCGCCTCATTTTTGTCGACCTTCGCGATCAATGCCGGGAACATGGCATTTTCCAAAGCCGTGAAATCACCTAGCAGGTTAAAAAATTGAAAGACGAATCCGATCCGCGTATTCCGAAAATTTTCAAGATACCCATTGCCCTTGGAGCAAATATCCTCTCCGCGAAACAATACTTTTCCTGCGTCCGGGTGATCCAATCCACCTAGGATATGGAGTAGGGTGCTCTTCCCCACGCCTGACGCACCAGTAATCCCAAGCATCTCTCCAACCATCACCTTGAGGTGAGCTCCCGATAGAACAGCGAGCTTCTGCTTGGGGGTCTTGTAACTCTTATGTAGATCGACAGCTTCGATCTGGCACGCGGCCTGTTTGTCGTTGGGATTAGAATCATTCATAGCGCAGACCATCAACCGGATCCAGCTTCGATGCCCTCCATGCGGGATAAAGGGATGCGGTATAACAAATGATAATAGAAAAAATGATAATCAAAAACGAATCCATATACTGAATTTCCGAAGGCAAACGGTCGAGGTAATAGATATCGCTGGGGAACGCAACAATCCCGAAAACCGACTCGATGAATCCAACAATTTCATTCAGGTTTGGAACAATGGTAAATCCGGCCGCGCAACCCAGCAGCGTCCCCACCAGACCGATGATTAAGCCCTGGTAGCTGAAAATTTTCATAATGCTAGCGCGACTGGCTCCCATCGACTTGAGGACAGCAATCTCCTTTGACTTTTCCATGACCAGCATAAACAGAGTGCTGATGATATTGAATGCCGCCACAAAAATGATCAAAATAAGGATGATGAACATAACAACCTTTTCCAACTTGAGCGCAGAAAAGAGATTTCTATTCATCCGCATCCAGTCGCGCGCAAAATAAGGAAATCCCAGCTTCTCCTGGAGTTCCGACGCGATGACTCCAGCCTGTTCGATATCGGCAACGCGTATCTCGATGCCGGAAACGCCATCCTTCATCGAGAAAAACTTCTGCGCTGCCTTGATGGAAATGAACGCTAAGTTAGAGTCATATTCGTACATTCCCGTCTCGAAAATTCCAACGACCTTGAACAGCTTCATCCTAGGGATGAGTCCCACCGGGGTGATGCGCGAAACCGGGGAGACCATCGACACAATGTCTCCGGAAATAGCCCCCACCCGTCGCGACAGTTCCTTACCTAGAATAATGCTATCCCGGCGGTTTTTTACAGAGGGTTTCCCATTCTCAGCACGCGGTCTCGTTGTCAACTGCTCCAGAGTGCCTGTGATCAGGTTCTTCTCCAAGTCCGAAACCGTCGCTTCCAATTCCGGGTTGACCCCGCGCACAACGATTCCCGAGACGCTGTCTTCGTGAATGAGCATGACCTGGTTCATAATAAACGGTGCTGCCGCTGTTACCCCATCCACTTCTTTCACCTGCCTGAGGACATCCTCGTAGTTCTTCACCATCTCCCGGTTGATATTCGTCACCACCACGTGGGAATTGGTCCCCAGTATCTTGTCCCGTAGATCCTTGCCGAACCCAGACATGACGGCGATAACCACGATGAGCGCCATTACCCCCAGTCCCACGCCAGCCGTCGATATCCACGTATTAAGCGAAATGAATCTCTGAGACTTTCTGGCACGAAGATGGCGGACGCTGACGAAGAGTTCGTATGACATGACGAAAAACTAAAAAGGTGGAGTCTTGAGATCGGCCGGAACAGCACCCTGGCCTATGAGGATGGTTGAGTACAGTCTCTCGTACCGTCTTGAGAATATAGAGGTTCTATCCGGCCAGATTCTATTGTGCCCGGTCAAGATTCTTTTTTCAACTGTGGGAACAAGATCACGTCTCGGATTGACTGTGAATTGGTGAGCAACATGACCAACCGATCGATGCCGATACCCTCTCCGGCAGTTGGGGGTAACCCGTGTTCTAGGGCACGAATAAAATCGAGGTCCATCATATGCGCTTCTTCATCCCCCGCTTGACGCTCGGCAACCTGCTCTTCGAACCGCTTTTTCTGATCGATGGGGTCGTTCAATTCGGTATACGCATTAGCAATTTCTTTGCCGCCAATGAACAACTCGAAACGTTCCACCAAGTCGGGGTTATCCTCCTTCTGTTTGGATAACGGGGATAGCGCTCGCGGATAGTCCGTGATGTACACGGGCTGAATCAGGTTGGGCTCTACAAAATGATCAAACAGTTTGCCGAGGATTTTTGCGTGATGGTCCTTCTTTTCCAAAGGCACCTTGTGCTCTAGGGCAAATTCCACTGACTTTTTTGGATCATCGAGAATTTCTGCGGGTATCTTTCCGATCTCCTCCAGCGACTCCTTGAATGTGTAGCGTCCGAACGGTTTGGAGAAATCAATGGTTTCGTCGCGCAGTTCTCCTTCGCCGCTACAGGTTAGGTTAAACATCAAAGTATCGAACACGGTTTGGCAAATGTGACGAAACAATTCCTCCGTCAAGTCCATCAAGTCCCGGTAATCGGCGTAGGCCGTATAAAACTCGATCATAGTGAACTCAGGATTATGTTCAGTGGAGATACCCTCGTTCCGAAAGTTGCGGTTAATTTCATAAACCCGCTCGATCCCGCCCACAACGAGCCGCTTGAGAAATAACTCGGGCGCCACACGCAGGTACAGTTCCATATCCAGCGCGTTGTGATGAGTCTTAAACGGTTTGGCGGTAGCACCACCAGGAATGGACTGCATCATTGGCGTCTCCACTTCAAGATAATCCCGCGCATTGAAAAATTCGCGGATCACCTGAACAATTCGACTCCGGTAAACGAACACATCTTTCACCTCAGGATTGACAATGAGGTCAACGTACCGCTGGCGATACCGCAGCTCAATATCCTTTAACCCGTGCCATTTTTCCGGAAGCGGCAGGAGAGACTTAGTCAATAGAGTAATTTTTTTTGCGAAGATGGTAAGTTCGCCCGTTTTTGTTTTGGAGAGCCTACCCTCCACACCAATGAAATCCCCGATATCAAAGATCGTAAAAATCTCATAAGCCTCTGCGCCAATATCATCTTTCTTCACGTAGATCTGGATTTGCCCGGCCCGATCCTTAATATGGCAGAAGGTAGTTTTCCCATGCTTGCGGCGGGTCATCATGCGCCCCGCGACCAGGCACTCCCTGTTCACCTCCTCCAGTTCTTCCTTGGTTTTTTCGGAAAACTCGCCGATCAGCGAACCAATATCATCCCTCACCTTAAACCGGTTGGTGAAGGGATTGATCCCCTTGGCGCGGAGTTGATCAAGTTTCTCCCTGCGGAGTTTAATAAGGTCGCTTGTTTCGTCCATGGAATTTAGTCAGTGTTTTAGGTTTAGGCTATGGCCCGTTTCGTCTGCCCGCATTACGCAGGTCGAATTTGAATACGCCGGATACTTTCTGCTTTTCCTGATTCCTGATCGACCGCCACAATAGCACCGTTGAATTGGGCCTCTCCGGTAGCGGTCTCAAAACGTTTCGGCAATCGTGTGCGAAACCGGCTAATCGCCATCTCGGTCTTGACGCCTATCACCGAGTCGGTGGGGCCGGTCATTCCAGCGTCTGTCAAGTAAGCCGTGCCGCTGGGTAAAATTTCTTCATCAGCGGTTTGAATATGCGTGTGACTCCCGACCACTGCGCTCACTCGGCCATCTAAGTAGCGTCCCATTGCAACTTTTTCCGAAGTCACTTCAGCATGCATATCAACGAAAATTACATTTGTCTTTTCGCGCAGCCGCTCGATTTCCTCATCGGCCCGCTTAAATGGACAGTCTATCGAGTCGATAAACACACGGCCCAGTAGGTTGAGAACCCCTATGGCCACACCACTATTGGTCTGGAAAAGATAACTTCCCGTACCAGGAGTCTCAGCCGGGTAATTGGCCGGTCTCAAGATACGGGAGTCTGTATCCAAGTGTTTGATGATTTCGCGCTTGTCAAAAATATGGTTACCCGAGGTTAGGACGTGGATTCCCAGCTTGAAGAGGTCATTCGCCGTCTCAGGAGTCAAACCGAATCCACCAGCCGCATTTTCTGCGTTACCGACACAAAGTTGCACCGAATGCTCTTCAATCAAGCCGGCAAGCACTCGGCTCAGCGCGGCGCGACCAGGCTTGCCAACGATATCCCCGATGAAAAGAATGTTAACCATAAGCAAGAAGAATCAGCGGGCTATTTCTACAAACCGGGTTTCGCGAACCACGGTGATTTTGATTTCACCCGGATATGTCACTTCCTTTTCGATACGCTTGGCAACATCCTTGGCGAGCAAATTTGCCTGGTCATCGTTGGTTCCATCGGGAATGACGATGATACGTACTTCGCGTCCGGCCTGGATGGCATAGGTCTTCTCCACACCCTTGAAGGAATCACCTATCTCTTCAAGCTTGCTCATCCTCTTCACATACGTTTCGAGCATTTCCCGCCGAGCGCCAGGGCGCGAGGCTGAGATGGCATCTCCAGCAAGTACCAGCACCGCGTAGAGCGACTCAGGTTCCACATCCTCATGATGTGCAGCGATGGCGTTAACGACATACTTATGTTCGTTATAACGGTTAGCCACGTCCACACCCAGCTGAGTGTGCGTTCCATCGGTCTGCTGGTCGATGGCTTTTCCGATATCGTGTAGAAGTCCAGCCCGCTTGGCAAGTTGAACATCAAGCCCGAGCTCTGCTGCCATGTACCCGCATATATAAGCGACCTCCTTAACATGCTCCAGAACATTCTGGGTGTAACTGGTACGGTACTTAAGCCGGCCCAGCATCTTGACCATTTCATTATTGATATTGTCCATTCCCAATTCGATGACGGCCTGTTCGCCCGCCTCTCGAATCTGCTGGTTCACTTCCTTACGGCATTTATTGACAACGTCCTCGATACGCCCGGGATGAATTCGCCCATCAATCGTAAGTTTCTCCAAAGCGCGCCGCGCCACCTCACGCCGGATCGGATTGAACCCAGAAAGTACTACCGCTCCCGGCGTATCATCGATAATGAGATCAATTCCTGTTGCCTGTTCCAAAGCGCGGATGTTGCGTCCTTCGCGTCCAATGATGCGTCCCTTGATCGCATCGTCAGGAAGCTCAACCACCGAAACCGTACTTTCAGCGACATGATCGGATGCCAGCCGCTGAACCGCCATGGTGATAATCTTACATGCCTCCTCATTGGCATGTTTCTTTGCGTTCTCTTCTATCTTTCTGACCTCCTTAGAAGCTTCCAGATGAGCTTCATCGACCACCTTCTTCTTGATTTCTTCCCTAGCCTCCTCGGCAGTTAAGGCACCAACAGCTTCAAGCTTCTTAATCTCTTCTTGAATAAGCCCCTCATATTGATCTTGTTTAGCCTGGGTCCCCTCACGACTTTTATTTGCCTCTTCTATCTTACGCGTCAATTCTTTCTCAAGTCCGCGAGTCTTTTCGAATGAACTTCTCAGTTCGTCCTCTTTCGCACGCGAAGTCCGTTCCTGAGCCCGCACTTCTTCCCATTTTCCTTGTAACTCTTTTTCCATTTGAAGCTTGGCGGCCAAGCCCTGTTCCTTGACTTCAACCGCAGCTGATTTCAGTAGATTTTTAGCTTCCACTTCCGCTTCTTCGATAATCTTCTGTCTCTTCTCCTCCGCTTCCTTAACCTGGTACTGGCTAATCAACTTGCGCAGAAAAAATCCTATTAAATATCCAACCACTGCCACCAGAAACATCCCAATAAGCAGAGTAAAAAGACTAAGTTCAAATGTTGTAAAAATATCCATAGTTGTGTACCTCGCCTTCCTATATCAATTAACCCTCGGCGCCCGGTAAACCCAGGCATGTGAGGGATTGGGTTTCTGTAATCACAAACTGGACCGGCATGTCAAAATCCATCCGGGGAATCGAGTTCAAAACCTGAAAATCGAATCCGACTCCAACCCGGGCCGCTTCCGCAGGAATCCGTCTCAGCAGCCTGTCGTAGTAGCCAACCCCATACCCGATACGACCACCACTGGCGTCAAACGCCAGTCCCGGCGCCACTACCAGGTCGAGTCGGGCGGGAGATGAAATCTCTCGCCACTGGGAGGCCGGCTCCTGAACCCCATATTCGCCACGTACAAATTCAATCTC